>JBNGED010000284.1:0-3937 GCA_049975605.1 Sediminispirochaetaceae bacterium
GTTGAGTTCCGGCCCAACGGCTTTTCCCTGCATGCCGGAACGGCAACGCCCCTCGGTAACCTGGCAAATTCCTACGGAACCGGGTTCACGGTCTTCGGCGACTACGAACGCTACATCACCGGTAAAATCGCTCTGGCCCTCTTCTGCGGCATCAACTGGTTCCCGGAATCGTCCGGCGGGCAGGCTTACTGGAACATCAGCGCCAACCTGGATATCAGGTATCTGCTCCCCCTCCGGGGAAAAGTGATCCCCTACGTCCAGACGGGTCCGGGGATGTACTACGATGACTCCGGGGCCCTGGACTGGGGCGCCAATGTCGGGTCGGGGGTACTGTACAGAATCGGCACGCATATCCAGCTCGAAGCGGGGGCCGATCTGCACTCGATTTTCGACCAGGAACTGCAGTTCGTGACCGCCCATGCCGGCGTGGAGTTCAAATTCTAGGCGGAATATAAATTTTATACCGGGTCCCGCAGACAAGCACAATCATCTCTTCGCGCTCCGTTCCTCCAGAAATTCATGCAGGATCCTGGCGGTGTGGGAGCCGTTGTGTGAGCCGGTTCTGCGGGAGCCGTTGCCGGGTGAGGCGATGCTCTCCGGCGGGCCTTCGGCGACGATACGGCCTCCGGCCTCTCCGCCCTCCGGGCCGAGGTCGATGATCCAGTCCGCTTCGGCGATGATGTCGAGGTTGTGCTCGATGAGGACCACGGTGTTGCCGGCGTCCACGAGCCGGTGCAGGACCCGCAGGAGCTTTTCCACGTCCGCCATGTGGAGCCCCACGGTCGGTTCGTCGAGGACGTAGAGGGTGCGGGCGGACGGACCAGCTGCGCTGCCGGAATCGCCGTGGGCTGATTCAGCCGTGGAATACCGGACGCCATCCGCAGTCGAAATCGGCCGCCCGCTGCCGGAATCGCCGCGGACCGGCCGTCCTCTGCCGGCCGGCTGCTTCGACAGTTCGCTGACCAGTTTGATCCGTTGCGCCTCTCCTCCGCTCAGGGTGGGACTCTGCTGGCCGAGGGTCAGGTAGCCGAGACCTATGTCGTTGAGGAGTTCGAGGGGTCGGTGGATGGAGGGGATGGCCTTGAAAAAATCGGCGGCCTCCTCGATGCTCATCTGCAGGACGTCGGCGATGGATCTCCCGCGGTAGGTGACTTCCCGGGTCTCCCGGTTGAAACGGGCGCCCCTGCAGACCTCGCAGGGGATGGAGACATCCGGCAGGAAGCTCATCTCTATTTTTTTCATGCCCTGGCCGGAGCACTCTTCACAGCGGCCCCCTTCGACGTTGAAGGAGAAGCGTGCGGTGGTGTAGCCCCGGACCCTGGCCTCCGGCGTGGAGGCGAAGAGGGTGCGGACCTTGTTCCAGAAGCCGACGTAGGTTGCCGGGCAGGACCGCGGGGTCTTGCCGATGGGGGTCTGGTCCACTTCGAGGACTCGGGCGACGGACTCCCAGCCGGAGATCGTCCTGCATCCGGCGAGTTCCTGCTGTTGGCGGATTGAGACGGCCGAAGCCTGTTTTTCCCGCCCCGCCCTGCTCCCGCGGCCATTCCGGCGGCTTTTTTTCCTTGAAGAGATGAGATGTTGAAGGTTCGCGAATAAGACATCCCGGGCCAGAGTGCTCTTGCCGCTGCCGCTCACCCCGGTGATGACGATCAGGGAGTCGAGGGGGAAATCCGCGTCGATCTGCTTGAGATTGTGGGCGGAGGCCCCTTCGATGCGCAGGATGGGCCGCTCCCGGTCCGCGTTCAGTCTTCTGTCGAGGAAGAGGGGATGGGCGAGGGGCTGCCGCAGGCGCCGGGCGGTCTCCGAGGCAGTGTCTTTCAGCAGTTTTTTCACGGATCCGGAAAAAACGAGCCGCCCGCCGTGGACCCCTCCGCCGGGGCCGAGATCGATGACGTGATCGGCCTGCCGGATCGTCGCTTCGTCGTGTTCGACCACCACGATGCTGTTGCCCTTGGCTTCGAGTTCCCGCAGAGTGCGCATCAGCATCTCGTTGTCCCGGGGATGGAGGCCGATGGTCGGCTCGTCAAGGATGTAGCAGACCCCGCGCAGGTTGGAGCCGAGCTGGGCGGCCAGTCTGATGCGTTGGGCTTCCCCGCCGCTGAGGGTCGGGGCCGCGCGGCTGAGGGTCAGATAGCCGAGCCCCACCTTTTCCAGGAATTCGAAGCGGGTGATCAGCTCGGCGCTTATGTCCCGGGAGATCTCCGCTTCGCGGCCTTCAGGACGGTACGCGCGGAAAAAATCAAGGGCCTCCCCGATGGTCATCCGGTTGAAATCGTCGATGGACCGGCCGCTGAACCGCACCGCCAGGGCTTCCGGCTTCAATCGGGCGCCGTGACAGGCCGGGCAGAGGCTTGCCTCCTCGTCGGCGCTCGATACCCGCAGCGCAGGGACCTCCCGGCCGGCGTCTTCCTCATCTTCATGTACATGTCCGGTGCCGGTGCAGACCGGGCACCAGCCGTGCTTCGAATTGTAGGAAAAGAGCCGCGGGTCGAGCTCATTGAAGCTCCGGCCGCAGGATGGACAGGCCCTGGCGGTGGAAAAGACTGCGGGGTCGTTCAGCGAAGGGGACATCGGCCCGGGCTCCTTCGGCGAAGTGTCCCGCGGCCCGGAAGCAGTCGCTCCAAGGGCCGTGATATAGACGGTCTCGTTGCCGATCTGCAGGGCCGTCCGCAGAAGGGATCGGAGCTGCGCTTGCACCCGGGGTTCCGGAATGATCTCTCCGACGGGAAGGAGGATGGTGTGTTCCCGATAGCGGTCGAGCCGGGGCCAGTCATCCGTCGGCATGAGTTCCCCGTCCACGCGGAGATGAGAGTAGCCCTTGCCGGCGGCCCACTGGGCGAGGTCGGTGTAGTAGCCTTTGCGGGCGAGTACCAGCGGGGCGTCGATCTCGATTTTTCCCTCTGCATAATCGCGCAGCAGGGCTGCTTCGATCTCCTCCAAAGATTGCGGTTGGATGGGTATGCCGCAATCGGGACAGTACTGTGTTCCGAGACGGACGAAGATCAGCCGCAGGAAGTGGTAGATCTCGGTCACGGTGGCCACGGTGCTCTTCCAGCCGCCCCGGCTGGTGCGCTGCTCGATGGCCACTGTCGGCGGGACTCCCGCCACGCTGTCAACTTCAGGCCGGGAAGAGGGCTGCACGAACTGGCGGGCGTAAGCGTTGAGGGATTCGAGGTAGCGCCGCTGTCCCTCCGAGAAGAGTATGTCAAAGGCCACGGTGCTCTTGCCGCTGCCGCTCACTCCGGTGATAACGGTGAACACGTTCCGGGGTATGGTAATGTCGATGTCCTTCAGATTGTGCTCACGGGCGCCCTGGATCCGGATTTCTTCGCTGACGGTGAGGGCGGGAGCGTGGTCCGCCGCTTCTATGGCTCCTTCCAATGTCCGGCTCCGGGGCGACTGATACTTCCTCAATGCCAGCGCGGTGTAGCCTTTTGCGCTTTCGACCAGCTCTGCCGGGGTTCCCTGAAAAACGATCTCCCCGCCCTCACGGCCTCCTTCGGGTCCCAGGTCGATGATCCAGTCGGAGGATTGAATCACGTCGAGGTTGTGCTCGATGACAATCAGGGAGTTACCGGCCTCGATGAGCTGCCGGAATGCGTCCAACAGTACCGCTATATCGTGAAAATGGAGCCCCGTCGTCGGTTCGTCGAAGAGGAAGAGGGTGTGGGCTTCGACGGCATGAGGATCGCCGGCGGACCCGGGGGATCTTTTTTTTCGGCCCCTTCTGCTGCCGCCTGTCTTCGCCCGGGAGAGATGGCCGGCCAGCTTCAGCCGCTGGGCTTCTCCTCCGCTGAGGGTCGGCAGGGGCTGGCCGAGCCGCACGTATCCGAGTCCAACCTGGCGCAGCGGTTCCAGTCCCTGGAGAACGGCGGGGATATCGGCAAAGAATTCGCAGGCTTCGTCGACGGTCAGTTCGAGAATACCGGCGATGGAC
>JBNGED010000285.1:0-3935 GCA_049975605.1 Sediminispirochaetaceae bacterium
ACCATGTTCGGCGGGCACTCCTCCCACAGCTATATAAACGGCACCAACATGTATTTCGTGTACAACTACAATATCAACTGCGCTCCCGAAGACGAGATGCGTATCTATCACCATCCCCTGCAGCGGATCATCGTGGAAGAGACCCTGAAGCTCGGAGGATCGATGTGCCATCACCACGGGATCGGAAAGTACCGCAATGAATGGTCGAAAGATGAGCACGGCTCAGCTTTCTATATGCTCGAAAAGCTGAAAGAGGCTTTTGATCCCAAGGGTATCATGAACTTCGGCACCATCTTCTATCAGGAAGAAGGGGCGAAGTTTCAAAAATAATGAGGAGGTTTCATCGATGCAAACTGAAAAGATGAAGCGCTATTTTCAATTCTTTCTTGTTATCCTGGCGGCTGGGGCGATTTTCCCGATCATCTACCTGAGAACGTACTATCAGGAGACGATGCTGGAGGTGTTCGGCATTACGCTGCAGCAGCTCAACTCGATCTATTCGATCCTGGGCATCGTGTGGGTGATTGGTTATCTTCCTAGCGGTCTGCTGAGCGACAAGTTCTCGGCCAAGATGCTGCTGGTCGTCTCGCTGCTCGGAACCGCGTTGGGCGGATTCTGGTTCGCGCAGGTACCCGGCTATAGCGGCGTCGTGGTGATCTACGGCATCTGGGGCATCTTCAGCGTCTTCACTTTCTGGAGCGCCCATATGAAGATGGTCAAGCTGCTGTCTAAAAAAGAGGAAGAGGGGCGCTTTTTCGGTATCCTCGACGGCGGCCGCGGCGTGGTCGAAGCGCTGCTGGCGAGTCTTGCGCTGTTTATCTTCTCACGCGTCCTCGGGGACAGTCTCGCTCTGGCTGACAAACAAGCATCGATCGTATCGGTAATCTACATGTACTCGATCATGCTCACCGTCGTCGCGGTCCTGATCTGGTTCTTCGTCAAGGAAGAGGATGCCGATGCGGCTGAGCGCAAATCAGCTGAAAAGTTCCACTTCCGCGACCTCCCCAAACTACTGCAGAACAAGTACCTCTACCTCCACGGCGCGATTGTCTTCCTGGGCTATGCGGTGTACTGGACCTACTACTATGTCGGGGGATTCCTGCAGACGAACCTGGGTGCGCTCCCGGTTACCGTTGGTACGGTCACCGTTGCCCTGACGTGGATGCGTCCTGTCGGCGGCTTCGTCGGCGGCTACTTCGCTGACAAAGCCGGAAAAACAAACACGATCGGAGTCGCCCTCGGCGGCGCCGCGGTGTGTCTCGTTTTGCTCGCGATCCTTCCCGTGTCGCTCGCCAACGGCGTCTTCTTCGCTATTTCCATCCTCCTGGCGATCTTCCTCTTCGCGATTCGCGGAACTTACTGGGCGATCCTCGGCGACGACGGTTTTTCCAACGCACGGATGGGTACCGCCATCGGAACGATCTCTTTGATCGGTTATCTGCCGGACATTATTCTGCCGCAGTTCAACAGCATGCTCTTCAACACCTTCGGCGGAAACGGCGGTTACAACGCGTACTTCATCTCGAGTGCGGTGATGGCGGTGATCGGTATCGGCCTCGCGGTAGCATACGCGCGGCAGCACCAGAGAGAGAAGGTCAGCGTTTGAGCCCTTCGGGCGGACGCGTACAGGTCGTAGTATGATGCGGATTTTATGCTTTGTTAAGCTGGTGCCTGATGTAGAGAACTTCAAATACGACTATGAACGAAACGTCCTGGTCAGAGAGAACGTCCAGCTGGTTATAAACCCGGAGGACGCAAGCTCTCTGGCCTTCGCCCTGAGTCTTAAAAAAGAATATCCTGATACTTACATTGAAACGGTGAGCATGGCCCCCAGGGGGGTCGTGCCCCACCTTGAAGATCTGGTCCGGCGCGGCGTGGACCGTGCGACTTTGCTGTCCGACCGTCTGTATGCCGGCAGCGATACATTCGCGACCAGCTGTATCCTAGGCAGATTCGTCTCCGGACGGTCCTTCGACTGGATCTTCAGCGGGACCCATACCCTGGACGGAGGTACTGCCCATGTTCCGCCCCAGGTGGCGGAGCTGCTCGGTCTCAGGCAAATGTCCAATATTATCGATATCGACCGGCAGAGCCTCCATACGGAAACGGCCGTTGTGGAGGTCGACGATGAAGAAGCGGTTCTGCGGTTCGGCATCAACAAGCCCGCGGTGCTGAGCTTTCAGTACTCAACGAAAATAAAGCTCCCCTATATTACCTACGAGATGATAGACGCGGATGTAAGCGCTAATATTCACGTGCTCACCAAGTCGGTCTGGCAGGATCCCTTACCAGAGTTGCCAGCGTGGAGGTCCGGAAGCTCGCCCGGAAGGACACCATTTTCGTCCGCAGCGACGAGGAAGGGATAGAGACGGTCTGCCGGTTTTTAAAAGAGCGGGGTTTCATAGAATCATGAGGAAGGTGCTGATATACCTTGACCCCGATGCCGTGAAGGCATCGATAGACCTGCTCGATGCGACGGAACAGATGTATGGTCCGGGAGGATTTGAATCTTACGGACTGTGCATCGGAGATATCCCGGAGGAGACCCGGGGGATTTTCGACTTCCTGGTTCGCGTTCCCGAGGACCTTGTGCCGAGGTATGATGCAATGAATATCGCCGCCTGCATCGGGGACCTCCATGCGGAATATGAGTTCGACGCGATACTGATTCCGGCGTCCTGCTTTGGCCGCATGATAGCGCCGCGGGCAGCCATGCGGCTGCGGTCCGGGCTGGTGGCGGACGTGACCGCTATACGGCATCGTGATGGAGAGGTGGAGATGGTGCGTCCCGCTTTCAGCGGCAGGATGCTCGCGGGTATCGTCAAGCAGGGACGGACCCCGGTCATGATGAGCGTGCGGCAAAGTGTTTTCGCCTTCCAGGGCGGTAAAACGAAGGACACCGGGCTTATTGAATATACGCCCGGATCCTCCCGAGCTTCGCGATCGCCCCAATCCTCCGGTTTTCCACGGGGCGGGGAAAAACCCGGCGTACGCCTGCTCGAGACCCGCGCCAAAAATATTTCAGAGGATATTCGCGAAAGTGAGATCCTGATCTCCGGCGGCGGGGGAATACAGCGGCATTTCGACCAGCTTGAGGAGCTGGCCCGGGAACTGGGAGGCATGGTGTCCGCCAGCCGGAAGGCTGTGGACAGCGGGGCTGCTCCCCGGCATATACAGGTCGGACAGTCGGGGAGGACCGTGAGCCCGCGGCTCTATTTCGCGATAGGCATATCGGGATCGATTCAGCACGTTGTGGGTCTGAAGAACGCCGAATTCATCATATCGGTCAACGCGGATCCCCGTGCCCCCATCTGCAGCCTGTCGGACATCGTCGTCGAAGGGGACGCCAGAGATTTTCTCCGGCGTATGTTGGAAAGAATAAAAAAAGACGGACAGTAGAGTTCCGCCTCAAAAAATATTCAGGTTTTATGTATACATAGGAGTAAAGTTATGAACATTACCGATTTCAAGATGGATTACTTCTCGCTGAAGGGAAAAAACGCTATCGTTACGGGGGGCAATACCGGCCTGGGGCAGGCGTTCTCACTGGCCCTGGCCAAGGGCGGCGCGAATATTCTCATGCCGAGTATCATGCCCGATGATGCCGAGTTCAACTCCCTGATTGAAGCGGAGGGGGTAAAGGCGGTCTACATGAAAGCCGACCTCACGGAGGAAGGGATCCCGAAGCAGATAGTCGACCGGTGCGTAAGCGAGTTCGGTTCCGTCGATATCCTGGTTAACTGCGCCGGTATCGGACTGAACAAGGAGTTCAGGGAATACTCCCGCAAGGAGTGGGACCCGATGGTCAGGATCAATCTCACCGCGGCCTTCGAGATCTCCCATGAGGCGGCGATGCACATGATCGAGCAGCGCAGCGGTAAGATCATCAACATCTGCTCCCTCTTCAGCTTCCTCGGAGGACAGTGGTCGCCCGC
>JBNGED010000286.1:0-3933 GCA_049975605.1 Sediminispirochaetaceae bacterium
ACAAGGTCCTGGATTTCGTCGAACAGGAAGTGCCTGGGAGGATACAGGATGTTGAGACACACACCGAGTTCTATAGCTGACTACTCGTTGATCTCCATCGGTTGATCTTCCGGAAATAGATACAGTTCGCCGATTTTATAGGTGTTCTGCATCGAGAAGTTGTACAGGACATCTTTCTGGGAGACAAGCGAAACTTCGAAGTGATGACTCAGCGGGCTGTATCCCTCTGCTTCAATACTGACTTCGAGAGATTCCGTCCTCTGATCACCGAGATCTTCGGCTGGAAGCGGTCTGGGAAGGAAAGTGAAGTTCCCGCGGGTGCTTTCAACAATAAAGTAGGGATTGAACCAGGTATTATCGATCATTGTCACGGGCTTTCCCTTCTGAAGAAGATATACATTGATCTCCTTGAGAGGTTCAAATGTACTTCCATGCAGTATCCGCCCGATAATAGCGGGAAAGTTGAATACGGGACCGGACAGCTCCTCAGGTACTTTTTCGGGGACACTTTGATCGTAATAGGGACGGCGGCGGGCATCTATCTTCCGAATCCCTTCATTCACAAGAGCTACAACATCGGCATTCTTCTGGATATGGTCCTGGTAGTCGCTTTCGTAATGGGCCAGTCCCCGGCCGGAAATGATATATTCAGGTTTGATACGGTTGAGTACGTAACAGGCTACATCAAGCTGGCACTGATAACAATGTGCCAATGAAAAACCGTGCCTGGCTTTTTCTTCGAAGACCTCGGCAACAATTTGAAGAACGATGTCCTCCATCATGTTATGTACTTCCATGGCATGCTCCTTGTCAGGACTTCTTCAGGCTGACAACCTCTTTGATCGCATCGGTGCAGTGGTAGAAATCCACCAGGGTATCCCGAAGACTGGAGTAATTCAGACCGCTGAAATAGATCTTGCTGAAAAGGGAAATCCCGACTGCATGTTCGTCGAAGTAGGCATTCATATAACAGCCGTATTCGAAGCAGGCTTCAAGAACATCATTCATCTTGCGCTGCAGAAAACTGCTGAGCTGAGGACTGAAAGCGAAGTTGTAGGCAATTTCAAGGAAACGGTTGTCCCGTTCGATATAGAAGAAACCCTGCAAACCTGTAGACGTGAGAAACGCGGAGCTGTAACTCTCCTCCAGTTTCTCCTCGTCAAACAGTTCGCATCCGAGTTCGCGGAAGAGTACAGTGACCCTTCTGATGCGCTCTTTCATTACCTTCGAGTATTTCATTCCAGCCATTCCTTACCACCACAATACGAGACAATTAATCTTCTTGCAAGTCATTTGACGCCTTCTTTTTCACATCTTTATCGAATCCAAGGGCGTTGTAGATATGTTCGCGGGTATAGCGGTCGATATGTGACAGCGACTTGATAATCGGTTTCATACGCGATCGAATATTTGTCTCGTTGTAGGGGCAGGGAGCTTTCGCGACAGGCAGATCGATCTCTCTCACAAGACGATTGATAACGCTTTCACGTACCAGACACATTGGTCTTATAACCTGCAGCTTTCCATCGAAAAAATCCTGAACCGGAAGCATGGAGGAGAAATCGGCTCGAAAACAGAGGTTGATCAGTGCAGTCTCAACGATGTCGTCGAGGTGGTGTCCCATGGCAATAGTCGTTATCCGGTGTTCCCTGGCATGTTCAAAGAGGATTCTGCGGCGGTTACGGGAGCAGAGATAGCAGTTGAACATGCCGTTGAAGGTCTCGGAGAACATGGTTGCCTGTTGAGAAGTGAAAGGTATCTTCAATGTGTCAAAAAAATCAGACAGTTCAGACATCTTGTCAGGCGGAAGCGGGTGCTCTTTCCAGTCTATGTGAAGTGCCTGCAGTTCATAATCTATGGGCAGCCATCGCTTGCGAAGGGCCAGCGCGAGGGCGAGGGCCAGCGAATCCTTGCCGCCGGATATGGACAGGAGGACCCGGTCGCCTTCATGAATCATCCCGTACCGGTTGATGCCGCGGCCGGTCTGTTTTACAAAACGGCGTATCCACGGGGGAATGTTACCCGTGAAAAGGTCCGAAGTCTGAATCATTGCAGAAGCTCTTGCGGGTTCTTTATTCTTCCCTCGTAACGAGCGGGGAGAAAGAGACGCATTTTTCTCAGGGATGCGGTGAAGCCGTTCACGACGGGACGGCTGAATACCGAACCTGATGAAACGAAGGGGGTATAGTCGTCGCCGTCTTTTATGAAGAGTTCGACTTCGAAGGAGATTGGTTCGGGAATATCGATGACAACTTCCCACGGGGCTATGGGACTGTTGAGGGTCTCACTGATGCGTGATGCAATATGTTCCTGGACCTGCATGCGCGTGTCGAGAGAATCAAGGGTGTGGAGAAGGGGCGATGAGGAATCAAAGGCCGTCTCGTACACGGTCTTGTAAAACTGCCGCCGCATCACCTGATCTATCAGGCGGAACGGGGGGAAATCCGTCGAGAAGAAGGTGTGATAGAACTCCTCGTCGTCCAGCCAGTACAACTGTTCCGGCAGGATCTTTCCCTCCGCCATGCCGGTATAGACCGCCTGTTTGATCATCGCGGTAGCGATACGGACGACTCTGTGCCAGTAGACGGTGCGGTACATGAGATATTTTGAGAAAAGGATATTCTCGACGGCGGTGACGGCATCAGCCTCGATGGCCACTCCGCTGTCCGGATGCAGATGAACCTTGTGCAGAATGTAATCCGTGTCCTGAATGCCGTACGGGACCCCGCAGAAATATGCGTCGCGGTTGAGATAGTCGAGTTTGTCAGGATCGAGCACCCCTGAAAGGAGACGGCGGTACTGCAGTACTTCGTCTCCATGGGCGGCGGGCAGTTTTTCATCAACAATTTCAGCCACCATGTGCGGCTCGGTGCCGACCCAATCCCTGATTGCACTGAACAGCGGTTCGGAAAGGATCTTCTCCGCGGTCATCTCTTCATGCTCCTTGAGAGGGAGTTCCTTCAGGGAGTGGGCAAAGGGAAAATGCCCGAGGTCATGCAGGAGGGCCGCCGTGAGAAAGGCCTTCACTCCAGTCAATGTAAGCCGGGTAGGTCCGGACTGATTGAGCAGCGCTATAAGAAGTTTTCTTGACAGATGAAACACGCCGAGGCTGTGGTTGAGCCGGGTGTGTACCGCTCCCGGGTAAATATGAAAGGCCGGTCCGAGTTGTTTGATACGGCCGAGTTTTTGAAAAGGATCGAGTGAAATAAGCCGTTTCAAACCAGGGGAGAGATAGATGTTCTGCCAGAGGGGATCGCGGATCGGTTCGGTATAGTCATGAATCAGGTGGGTGAATATCTGGGCTTTCTGCATCGGGAATCAATACCTCGGCTCCAGTCTACCGGTTCTTATTTTTATTGTCTACATGCCGATAACAGTTTTAATCCTGCCTGTTTTGCGTTACAATTCCAGCAGGAACCGCCGGGAGTGTTTTATGTATCGGAAGCTTGCTGCGCTCTTATTGATCTCCGCTTTTATCTTCGCGTCCTGTACCAGGCGTTCGGATGAGAAGAGCGGAGAACAGCCCCCGCAGCCTGACAGAGCTGACAGCGCCGTCAGGGTAGAGAACGATGCGCAACCGCAGCGGACTCTTTCCTTCGGTGATGATACTCCCGGGGCAGAGGAAGACTCAGGTGCGCAGACTGATGAAGTCAAAAACAATCCCGAGCCAATAAACCGTACGCTTCCCTTCTCCGGGCGCGCCGGCACGGAAATTCATGTTCCGGAGGACCGTATTATCGGTGCTCTGATGCTTATTCCCGCGGAGGACCGCGACAGCCGCCGGATATACCAGCTCGTCGGGAACTGGCTTTCCTTATTGCAAGATACGGAAACACCGGGTAATCTTGAAGATATCTATGCCGGAGAGGTTCGGGATTTTGCTTCACGGCGAACAGTCTTTTTCCCGGAACTAATAAATCCTGTTGAAGAAGT
>JBNGED010000287.1:0-3926 GCA_049975605.1 Sediminispirochaetaceae bacterium
GATGTGTTCCCCCCGTCCAAGCAGAGCCGATATCGCCCCAAGGTTGGTCTGATACCCGGTGGTAAAACAGAGTGCGGCCTCTTTTCTAACGAACTCCGCCAGCTGCTCATCCAGGGCCTCATGAAGATCCAGGGTCCCGTTCATGAATCGTGAACCGGAACAGCTCGTGCCGTATCGGTCGACTGCCTGCTTGGCGGCTTCCTTCAGCCGCGGATCATTGGCCAGACCGAGATAGTTGTTGGAACCGGCCATGAGCATCTCCCGGCCGCCGATGTATACCTTGGTCCCTTCGCTTCGTTCGATAGCTTTGAAGAAAGGATAGATCCCCGTTCGGCGGGCCTCTTCCGCTTCCGTGAAGCCGAGACACTTATTGAAAATCGTCTTAGCGTTACCGAGACTCTGTTCTGCTTCTTTCATTGTTCCTTCTCCTGTATGCTCTTTTTGCATCCGAATCGATTATCCTATACAGCAAACCGGGTATCCATCTCTTGACGAGATAGGTCAGTTTGCCCATCGTTCCCGGAATGATAATGAATTGTTTCCTGCGAAGACCCCGAAACAGTGCCGCGGCGACCTGGTCCGGTGTGAGGAGGCCGGCGTTGCCGGTGATAGCTTTGGTCTCATAGGGTTTGGTGCGGTTCTCCTGCTCCAGCTGCGGAGTATCGGTATCCGGCGGGCAGATCACCGAGACCCGTATCCCGCGAATTGACAGTTCATTCCGCAGAGCCTCGCTGAGTCCGATTACGGCGAACTTCGAAGCGCTGTAAGCCGTGTAACCAAAGAGGCCCGCAAAGCCGACTATTGAAGAAAAATTCACGATACAGCTGCCCGGCTGCATTGCGGGGACCAGGGCTTTCAGCACATTCCACGTTCCAGTCAAGTTGACCGCGATGGTCTGATCGAAAATCGTCGAGTCCAGTCCTTCAAAATAATCAGGATACGCCATCCCTGCACAGTTTAACAGTAAATCGGGAGTATTGCCAGCCGCGACAACCTGTCCGAGAACTTCTTCGACCGCCCTCCGGTCGGTAATATCGAGCGGCAGGACCCTCACCTCGGTTCCCGACGAGGCTTCTTCCAGAAGCCTTTTCCGGGCTGCGTTCAGTCTATCGGGATCTCTGGCGATCAGTGTGACATGCACCCCGCGGTTTACCAGATAGCCGGCGGCGGCAAGACCGATACCGCTCGATCCTCCGGTAATCAGGGCACGGGTATAGGGTAGAGAATTCAAGCTGCTGGCCCCCTTATAAACTAATGTAGACTATTGGCTTAGGGGGGTGTTGTCAATCCCTTTCATCTCGAAACCACAGGGCTGTCAGGGTTCATTCCCGTGCATTCGCACATAATCTTTTCATTGATAGAATACCGAATTGACTTTACAATGAGAAAGTAGACAGATTGGAGAATATTATGAAAGAGACTGTCCGGGAGAAAAGAATTCTCCTGGCCGAAGCCGATAAAGCACTCGCCCGGGAAATATCAGACGCACTAAAGCGGCACGGGTACGGCGTTCTCTCCGCGGACACCGCCGAAGAGGTCCTCAAAGCAGCCATCAATCTGTTCGATACGCAACAAGGACTTGCGGATAGCAGCCGTGATGGATACGAGCTTCTCCTCGGCAGTACCCTGGGAGCGGTAGACAGTCTACTGGTGGTAATCGACCGGAACTACCGCATCGTACTGAGCAACTGGAAGAATCATGAATGGGTCCCTTTAGACAAGAGGGAGTCACTCCCATTTTGTTATGATGTGATGAAAAACCGATCTACTCCCTGTCCCAACTGTCCTATCGAAAGGGTTTTTTCAAAAAAAGAGACCGTTTGGTACGATGATAAAAATCCGCTGGATGGAAGCTGCAAGGAGATCAGCGCTATACCGATTCTGAACAGGCGGGGCGAAGTCCAGTACATGCTGGAAAATGTACGTGACGTGACCGAGCGGGTGCAGACCGAACAGCATCTCAAGCGTAAAACCGAAGAACAGAGCATGCTCCTGGAAACGATGGACGCCCAGGTGTGGTATCTAAACGATGCCGAGACCTACGGCACGGCCAACCGGGCCCATGTTGAATTCCTCGGACTGCGGAAGGAGGATGTGGAACACAGGAAGCTCACAGATTTTCTGAAGGAGGATGTGGCGAAGATATGCATAGAAGGGAACCGCCTGGTCTTCGAGAACAAAAAGTCGGTAAAAACAACCGAATGGATCCCTGATGTGACAGGTGAATATCGTTTGATAGCAATTACAAAAACACCCAAAGTAAATGATGACGGAGAAGTCGATTACGTCATCTGCGTCGGGACCGATATAACCGATATGAAGCGGAAGGAAGACCAGCTGATCTCTCTCAATGCGCAGAAGGATTACCTGATGAGAGAGATCCATCACCGTGTCAAGAACAACCTGATGATGGTCACTTCGCTGGTACATCTGAAGGACACCGCCCTCGGCCGGGAGGTAGATCTGTCCGACGTCATTCATCAGATAGATGCCATACGCATTGTCCATGAGAAGCTCTACAGGACCGAAGCGCTCAACAGCATCAATATCAGTGAGTATATCCAGGACCTGTTGTCCACCGTTTTTACCCTGAGCGCCAAACCAATCCAGATCGATATACAAATAGCCGACAGAGATCTGAATACACGAATCGCGGTTCCCCTCGGACTGATCGTCAACGAGATCGCCACGAACGCTATCAAGCACGGCTTCGATCCGGGTATAGAGAACCACTTCGCGGCGAGTCTTATTGAAGACGCGAATGCGGGGGAATTCGTACTCGTTCTCTCAAATACCGGCCCCGCCTTTCCAAGTGAAGTCGACCTCGACAACCCTGACTCCCTGGGTCTGCAGCTTGTCCAAACTCTGGTGAAAGAAATAGGAGGGACCATGGAACTGCAGCGGCAGCCCAGCCCGGAGTTCACCATCCGATTTCCGATGAAAGATATATAGCTCCTCAGCCTTTCCCGCCTGAATCGGTAAAACCCTCAATCATGAGGTATACTTAATAATGAGATGAAAAGGTTCGTATTGCCTGGTCTTATTGTCCTGGCTGTTTTTATCGAGCTCATCCTCGCCTTCCACGGGCCCATGGCACTGGTGAAAAAACCCTCCCTGTTAGTTGCGTATCCCTTTAGCTATTCTCTCGAGGAACAGGAGATCGAAGCTGCTTTTTCGCATCTGCAGAGGGCTGTGGCGCGTACGCGGCTCTTCCGGGTCATTCCCCATGAATTCATTCGGCATCACTACCTGGAGCAGAAGGACCGGCCGGATCTGGACATGGATAAGAACACAAGCTATACCGAATATCGTGACATTGCCAGGGAGATGGATATCGACCGGATCCTCATCTGCACGATGCTTCCGATCGAGGACCATCTCGATGTCACACTCGTGCTGCGAAGCTCCGAGGACGGCCGGGTACTGCACTCGATCGGCTATACTTCACGTGATGTGCCGGATTTTATCGCCGGTAAGAGTCTGGACGGTGAAGCACTTGATATCACCGCCGATCTGCGGCTCAGGACGAGAGGCGTAACTCTGTTCGACAACCTGTTCTTCCTGCTGCTTGCCGGGCAGTTGGTACTGGCGGCCGGGCTGGCTTTGCGCAAACGTATGGATCTGCTCAACCAGATACTGATAGTCGGTGTACTGCTGGTATTTCTGTTCGCCTTTATCTATGCGAAGAACGCCAGCATGGACTACGTGCAGCGATTTATCGCCAATCAGGGCCAGATATCGCTGGCAGAGGACACGGCCACCGAACAGATGTACTCTTTTATCCGGTTCGGGCCGCTCCTCCTGCTCAATGCCGGGTACTTTATCTTCCTGAGGACGGGACGGTCCGGGGGGAGGAAACTGACTCCGCCGGCTTCGGAGACACGGAGCGCCGTCGGCCTGATCTCAGCAAGCTGGGCCCTGCCCCT
>JBNGED010000288.1:0-3911 GCA_049975605.1 Sediminispirochaetaceae bacterium
TACCGGGCGGCCGGAATGGACGGGGCGGCCGGACAGGATAATCCGGCATGACGGAGAATGAGGTAAAAACTTTTTTTCTTAATTGCATATTTTTACTTCATATATTATTACTTTATTTGTATGGCTATACGAAAACCGCGGTTATCTAACCTCGTATTGAATATCATCGAAGGGGTCTCCGACGGCATCCTGATCCAGAATGAGGAGGGGGAGATCCTCTTCTTCAACGATGTGCTGCTGGAACTGACAGGCTGGAGCTCGCACTACATCCTGTCGCATCCGGATGAGGTTTCCCTGAAGCTGGGACTCGAGGGCTTCAACGGCGATCAGTCGGCCCGCCAGGTTATCCAGCTGGAGGATATACTAAGCCCCTTTGAAGTCATCCGGACGCTGGTGGAGACGCCGCAGGGTAATTATTACCTCATAAGCCTGAAAGGGGCCCGGCAGAGCTCGCATTTCGAGTCTTACCGGCTGCATTACGAGCAGCTCTTCAACAATATCGGCGATTCGATGTTTACCGCCGATCTGAACGGGAACATTATCACTGCCAACCCTGCATTTTTTTCCATGTTCGGATACAAGGAAGCCCGTCATACCCTCCCGAACCTCAATCAGATGTACGTGTACCGGGACGAACTCGATGAAAAAATACGCCGTCTGGTGCAGGACAACGGTGTTTTCAACATGGAGACCCATCTCTACGATCTTGATCACAACATAAAGCGGGTCCTGGACACCTCATGGGTGATTCGGAATACCCACGGACAGGCTACCGGTTATGCCGCACAGTTCAAGGACGTTACATACCTGCGGAATATCGAGTCGCGGCTCAAGATTTCCGAACGGAACTTCACGATCCTCTTCGATACAATTCTGTCATCGATCGTGGTGCTCGATGAGGACGGCAAGATCCTCAATCTCAACTCTGCGGCGGAGAAGGTCTATCAGTACAGCTGGGAAGAGCTGGTGGGGGAGCATTATGACTCGCTTCTCAGGGTTGGGGGCAAAGGGCCCCGTTTCGCCAAGATAAAGCGCCTGATACATGATGGTGAAGATAAATACATCGAGAGTGAGATCGCCCGCAAACGGAAGGACCGGGAAATTATCTACACATACGCGGTCTATTCGGCCATCAGGAACAGCGAAGGGAAGGTATTTGCCTACAGCCTGGTGGAGAAGGACCTCACCGAACGGATCCATCTCGAGAACAAGCTGCGGGAATCTTTTGAAGAGATCAAAGAGACCCAGTCCGCGGCGATTATCGGCTTCGCCAAACTGACCGAATACCGCGACAAGGATACCGGTAAACACCTTGAACGTATCCGCGAGTTCACCCGGATTATGGCGTTGACGCTGAGGGCGCTTCCAAAGTATCAGGATTACATAACCGACGAATATCTCGAGGACCTTACCCTCTCTTCCATACTGCATGACGTGGGCAAGGTCGGAATAGAGGACAAGATCCTGCTCAAGCCGGGCCGCCTGACCGCCAAAGAATTCGATCTGATCAAGCGGCATGTACAGCTCGGCGGGGAGGCCCTGGAGGTCGTCGATCAGAAGCTGAATAAGAAGTCTTTTCTCACTATGGGAAAAGAGATTGCCCGGTATCATCATGAACGGTGGGATGGGAATGGATACCCGGAGGGGCTGAAGGGTGAAGAGATTCCCTTGTCGGCGCGTATCGTGGCAATCGCCGACGTGTACGACGCACTGGTGAGTAAACGCCCGTACAAGGAAGCCTGCTCCCACGAGGAAGCGGTGCAGATCATCGCCGATGAGAAGGGCAAGCAGTTTGATCCGGAGATAGTGGACGCATTTTTACAGAATCATCCCGTATTCGAGCGTATTCGGAAGTTCATCGAATTTGAGCAGAATCCTGAATCCATCAGTGCGCTGCTCGACACGATCGAACAGAGAGATTCTCAGCATTCAACAGGGAGTTAGGTATGAAAAAGAGAATTCTTTTATTGCTCATAGTTTTGCTGTTCAGCGCAGGCAGTCTCGCTGCCAGACCTATTTTGATAAAGCTCGGCAGCGCCGCTCCGGATAACAGCATCTGGGCTGATTCTCTGAAAAAAATGGCCGCCGAGTGGAACCGGATCTCGGACGGACAAATACAGGTCAAGATCTACTTCGCCGGTTTTCAGGACGAAGCGGACCTCATCCGTAAAATGAAGTTCAACCAGCTGCAGGCAGGCATACTGACCGGTGTGGGGCTTCAGCAGCTCTACCCGAACGTGCTCGCCTTCAGCATGCCCTTCCTGATCCAGAGCGATGACGAGTTCTCCTACGTCCTCGATGAAATGGAAAATACGATGAAGGAGGAGATCAGCAAGACCGGCTTCAAGCTCCTGGCATGGGCCAAGGCTGGTTGGATCTACTTCTACACCAAGGAACCCATCACCTATCCCTCCGATCTGAAGAGAATGAAGATCGCATCCTCAGGCACGGAGGCCCAGGACCTTATGAACGCCATGAAAAATATAGGATTCCATCCGGTCAGCGTAGCCAGCGGCGAGGTCCTCTCGGCCCTCACGAGCGGGATGGTGGAAGCAATCTATTCGACTCCCCTGATGACCGGGGCTATGCAGTGGTTCGGACCGGCCGACAACGTGGCGGACATGAAGGTAGCCCCTTTCCTCGGAGGTATCCTGATAAGCGAACGGGTATGGCGGCAGATCCCCGACGATATCAAACCCGAGCTCCTGGAAGTTACGGAAAAGATAGGCGCGGAGCTCGACCGTGAAATCGAACGTCTCGAAGAAGAGGCGACCGAGCAGATGAAGGAGTACGGACTGAAGGTGAATCCGGTTCCCGAAGATGCCCGGGAGGAGTGGGAGAAGCTGTTCGAACAGGGACGGCGCCAGTCGGGCCGTACGATATATTCTGACGAGTTCATGGAACGCCTGCAGAGCATAATCGATGAATACCGCCGCAGGAACCAATAGAAGCTTCAAGGAGACCTATGTCCAAACAACCTGACATTGTTACCCGTCTCGAAAATGGAATCAATAACATCTCACTCTTTCTTCTCGCAATGATTCCTGCTATTGAAGTGATCCTGAGAGGATTCTTCCGGACCGGCATACCCGATTCTCAGCAGTACGTGTACCATATGGTATTCTTCCTCACCTTCATCGGAGGTGCGCTTACAGCACGTGAGGGACAGCATTTATCAATCCGTGTGGGAAATGAGAATTTGCCCTCTTCGTGGAAGAAGACGGTTAACGTGATAAACAGTCACCTGAGTATAGCCATCGTGTCGGCCCTCTTCTGGAGCTCCCTCTCCTTCGTGCTTCTGGCCTTTGATCCCGAGGGCAGGATAGGGTTCCTGCCGATCCGCCTGGTGGTCATCTTCATGCCGATAGGACTGGCTTCCATCGCCTGGAGATTCTACATCTACAGTCCCGGAGGAAGATTGAACCGACTGATTGCCGGTCTGGGAATACTGACCGGAATCATTTTCTCATTCTCCAGTATATATAATTTACTCTTCTTCTTTTTCCCCGGTCTGCCGCTCTTCTTCGACTCGGTACTGAACTGGTGGTATGCCTGGATACCGGGTCTGGCGCTCTTCTTCATCGTGATGCTGGTGTTTGCCGCGGTGTTCGGAATTCCCCTCTTCGTGGTCCTCGGCGGAGTGGCCTACCTGCTGTTCGCCCGTACAGGTGGAGCCCTCGAATCGATTCCCAATGAAGCCTACACCATGCTGATAAGCGAGACGATTCCCGTCATACCGCTGTTCACCATGGCCGGTTTCGTACTCAGCGCCTCGAAGGCCGGCGAGCGGCTGGTGCGTCTGTTCCACGGGCTCTTCGGATGGGTTCCGGGGGGACAGATAATCGCCGCGGTGCTGGTGGCGACTTTTTTTACCACCTTTACCGGCGCCTCCGGTGTCACCATACTGGCCC
>JBNGED010000289.1:0-3904 GCA_049975605.1 Sediminispirochaetaceae bacterium
AGGTGAAGGTGTAGTCTCCCTCGGCAAGAGGAGTTCCACCCTGCCCGGTACCGTCCAGCATTGTTTCCCGGGGCACATCAGCCGTACCGCCGCTCTCAGACAGCACGGTCCGGCCCTGCCTGTCTGTCAGCTTCCATTCCCAGCCGATAATTCCCTCATCCACCGCCTGGTCGAAGAAGACCCTGGCAGTGTCCTGCCGGCCGTCCCCGTTCGGTGAAATGTACTGCGGATCAATCACCACTTCGATGGGAGTAGAAGTACGATCGAGCTCTATGCCTTCGAGAGTGATCTCTCCGCTCTCGTTACCCGCCTCATCGGTGGCCGACAGTACGTAAGAATAGGTACCTTCAGGCGCCGCCGTGCCGTTATCAGCGGTACCGTCCCACACTGCCCGGCCGGGTTCCGAATTGGTCCAGCTGAACGTGCGCACGACCTCACCTGAATCAGACCTGATCTCGGCGGTCCACTCTTTTTCAACGGTAGATTTCGTGTGAGATATTGTTATCTCATCTCTGTTGCCGTCGTTGTTCGGGGAAAAAACCAGCCGCTCCGGTTCGACGATCAGCGCTTCAGGCGCCTTCGTATCGACGATGAAATCATCGAGGGCCTGCTCCTGCCTTACCCCCGACGCGCTCATCACCCACAGGGAAAGCCCGTATGTCCCGTCGTCGGCAACGTTACCGTCGGCATCCTTGCCGTCCCAGGTGACAGAACGCTCGAGGGTGAACTCCTTGTATCCGGTGAAAAGGGAACGCAGCCAGCCGATATCGCGATCTTCTTTTTCAACAACCTGCTTGATTATTTCTCCGCTCTGATCCTTGATCTCGAGACCGTATTCGGGTACGTATCCCTCTTTGCTCTTCACGTAGATTGTTACGCTGAACTGTATGGCGGCCGTTTCTTTGACCCCGTCCCCGTTGGGAGAAAGATACTGGGTCCCCGAGGTAATTGGGGGAATCTCCGGTATCTCCGGCTGCCCCCCTGCAAAGGCCCCGAACCCTGCACACACGAATAAAACTAATACCAGAAAATGGACTCTACGCATTTTGTCCCCCTTTTTTACACATTCTTATTCTTTCCCATTCCATAAAATAGCACCCATGAAAAAATCGGCTGCTATTATGCCGGCGAACCGGCGAATTCGTCCAGTATTTTGATGCCGGCGCTGGCGCCGATCCTGTCGGCCCCTGCCAGAATCATGGCTTTCGCATCCTCAAAATTCCGTATTCCTCCGGAGGCCTTCACTTTGAGTGTATCACCTACTACGGTTTTCATCAGTTTGATGTCTTCGACGGTTGCTCCTCCGCTGCCGAATCCCGTGGATGTCTTTACAAATGCCGCTCCTGCCCGCATTGCACACTCGCAGGCCATCCGTTTCTCCTCGTCTTCGAGGTAGCAGGTTTCGATGATTACTTTAACGGTCCTGCCTGGAACAGCTTCGACAACCCCCCGGATATCCTGTTCGACTTTTTCCGGATCTCCCGCCTTGAGGGCGCCGATATTGATGACCATGTCGATCTCTTCCGCCCCGTCTCTGACCGCCTGCGCAGCTTCGGCGACTTTTATTCCGGAGGTATGCGCCCCCAGCGGAAATCCCACTACGCTGCAGGTCTTGACGGGGCTCCCTTTGAGCTGCTGAGCCACCAGGGCGACATGAACGGGATTCACGCAGACCGAGGCAAAGCCGTTTTCGACGGCTTCATCACAGATACGCCGGATGTCCGCTTCCGTCGCGGTCGGTTTGAGATTGGTATGATCGATATAAGAGGCTAAAATGGGTTTTGTAAGCTCCATCTAATTCTCCAGTTTGATTAAAAATGGTGTTAATAAGTACCTTTATTATTTCTCCTATAATGATATCATAATTCATTAAATACACAAACAACAATATCGAGAGTAAGATCACATTGGACAAATAATAAGCAGATTTTCAGCACCAATCTTCGACAAACTATAGAATTTTTTTGATAATCGCCGACCTTTCCGGCTTCTTTTTTCTTATCTGCACTGCAGCTTTGAACCGGTCCATCGCCTCCTGAAGGTTCTCGCGGGAGTTCACATGGAATTCTGCAAGAATCTCACCCTTCCCGACCTCGTCACCGAGGCGCTTCTTCATCCAGAATCCGACAGCCGGATCTATCTCATCCTCTTTCTTCGATCGGCCCGCTCCAAGCAGCAGGGCGCAGATGCCCAGATCCGCGGTCTCCATTGCAGACACGTAGCCGGAAGCCTCGGCCCGGACCTCGACCACTTCCCCTGCATGGGGCAGCAGGTCCGTGTCATCTACGACCGCGGGATTTCCTCCCTGCATTTCGATCATGGCCGCCAGCCTGCGGAGGGCTTCGCCGCTTGTTACCGCCGATTCAACTTTGTCTTCAGCCGCCTTCTCATCAGAGCAGACCTCACCCATGATCAGCATGCGTTTGGCCAGCTCGAAGGACACAGTCTTGAGGTCGCCCCCGGTCTCTCCCCGGAGGATCTGAATCGCCTCTTCCACTTCCAGGGCGTTGCCGACTGCATTCCCGAGGGGCTGATTCATGTCGGTCACAAAGGCCTGGGTCTCCCTGCCCGCGAGTCTGCCGATTTCAACCATTATCCTGGCGAGCTCCTCAGCCTGTTTCTGTTCGCGCATGAAGGCGCCCGAGCCGGTTTTCACGTCGAGCAGGATTTTATCGGCCCCTGCTGCAATTTTTTTACTCATGATGCTGCCGGCGATCAGGGAAACATTGTCGATGGTGCCGGTTACATCCCGGAGAGCATAGAGCTTCTTGTCGGCGGGGACGAGATTGCCGGTCTGGCCTATTATTGAGACGCCGCATGTTTTTACGATCTCGACGAATCGTTCCATGGGCTGGTCGACGGAAAAGCCGGGTATCGACTCCAGTTTGTCCAGGGTTCCTCCGGTATGGCCCAGTCCCCGGCCGGACATCTTGGCGACTTTGCCGCCTGCCGCCGCTACGAGGGGACCGACAACCAGGGTGGTCGTGTCGGCTACTCCGCCGGTGGAGTGTTTATCTACTTTGATGCCCGGGATGGCCGACAGATCGATGGTATCTCCCGAGTCGACCATCGTAAGGGTGAGCTCGGTGGTCTCCCCTCTGTCCATCCCTCTGAACCAGATGGCCATCATCATCGCCGCCACCTGGTAGTCGGGAATGGAGCCGTCGACATATCCGTTTATAAAAAAACGGATCTCCTCGGCGGTGAGTGATGTGCCGTTTCGTTTCTTCTCGATGAGATCGACCATGCGCATTGCGGTTCCTCCCTCTCGTTCATATTTTCCGTATATAAGTATCGGCCCGCCGGGCCGGCGAATACAGGTTTTACGGGTTACTCCGCCGGCGATTACTACCTTTGATTACTCCCTTTGATTGATCCCCGCGGGCGGCTGCACTGTTGTATACACCGGTCTTCTAAAACATATCCACGAGCATGTGCTGGTCGAGATCAATCTGCCGGCCGTTGTCAAAGAGTGTTTTTTTCATGTAGGTCCGGTCCAGTTCCAGGTCTTCCACCAGCCGGATCAGCAGCTCCTCCGGCAGGAGGTTCTGTTCGGCGTAGAGATAGATCAGGGCCTTTTCGGCAATGTTGGCTACCCGGAGACTGTTCATGTTGACGTGTTCGTCCGGGGTGCCGGCATACTGCTGCTTGAGGTGGCCATAGAGGATCGACTTCTCCTTGTTCTGGGAGAGGGCGAGGAGTTCGTTCTTCAGCGGTTCCAGTTCGCCCCTGGCGGCCTGTTCGCCGAGGGGTTTGAGAGTGAAATAAGTGTACTCCTTCCCCGGCAGGTAGTGGTGGTTGTCGCAGCGTGTGCAGTAGTTGGGTTCGAGGGGATTTTCCTTTTTCTGGTCGCCCCCGACGATGATGAGCGGATCGAAATAGAGGGCCGGGCACTCCTCCCCCT
>JBNGED010000290.1:0-3884 GCA_049975605.1 Sediminispirochaetaceae bacterium
CCCCCGGACCATCGTCCAGGCCGAGGTGCTGGAACAGTTCTCACGCATCGACGGGGTACTGAACTTCGAACTGGCCAACGAGAGCATCATCAAACGCCTGTCCGGCAGGAGGATCGCGGAGAAATCCGGAAAGGTGTATCACATCGAGTACAATCCCCCGAAGATCCCCGGCGTGTGCGACGTCTCCGGCGAACCCCTCGCCCAGCGCCCGGACGACAGGCCCGACGCCATCAGGAACCGGCTAGACGTATATGAACGTCAGACCGCGCCTCTGATCGAATTCTACAGGGAAAAGGGGCTCCTGATCTCCATCGACGCGGAACCCTCTCCCGAGAAAATATTCGAGCAGGTAAAAAGGGTCCTCAAGGAATTGTAGACCCGGGTTCTTCGGGGCCGGATTCCTCCACGGGTATCTTTTCGCCTGGACGTGACTCCTGAGCAGCATCCTGCGCCTGCAGCCAATCCAGGACCGGTCCATACAGATCGTACGACTCGAGCAGGGCTTCGATGTCGCCGTAGCCCGGCGATTCAGGACTGTAGCCGAGGCCGTCCACCAGCCCGGCAATTTTTTCCACATCCGCGTACCCGGCTTCCAGGGCGGTCTCCAGACTGCTGAATCCCTCGCCGTACTCTTCGAGGGCAAGGAAAAGTACCGCCGCTTTTTCGAACTCGTATTTCCCTTCGGCCTCGGGGTCCATATCGATGAGCCGATCGTATGCAGCGAGAGCCTTCCTGTATTCTCCCTCAGTGCGATACACGCCTGCGAGCTCCTCTGTGATCGCAGGGTCTTCGGGACTCTCTTCGGCGGCCTCCTCGAACCAGCCGATACCGCTCCCCTGCCCCGATTCACGTTCCGCCTTCCCGAGAAGTGCGAGAATATCGCCGTCTCCGCGATCGAGATATACGCATTCGATCAGCAGGTCGTAGGCGCGCTTCCACTCCTCTTCGGCGCTTGCCATCAGTGCAAGATTGTAGCGGACGCTGCAGTTAGCCGGGTCCGTCACCAGTAAGTCCCTGTACAGCTCTTCGGCCTCTTCGATGTTTCCCATCTCGAGATAGGCCCAGGCCAGGCTCTCCCTGAGTATTCCGTTCCGCGGGTCCTCCTGCAGAAGCTCCTGCAGCAGCTCGGCGGCACGGCTGTACTCGCGGTTGAAGATGTGTACCCTGGCCAGGTTGTAGCCGGCCGTGTACAGGTCGGGATCCAGCTCCATCGCCCGGGCGTAGGCCGACTCGGCATCGTCGAGCCGCTCCAGTTCAAGATAGGCGTTGCCGAGGTTGTAGTAGGTCTCCGCCAGCTCCTCCCGGACCGGATTCGTCTGGCAGGAAGCCATCAGGAGAGCGATAGCCGCGATCGTAATGAAGGTAAACTTCCGCATCACACTTTTCCCAGGACCGTCTCCTCTATCTTCCGCACCTGGGAACGGTAGAGGGAGGCAATATTCGACCCGTAGTCGGCAATCAGCTGGATGATATTGCGGGGGGAATCTTCGAGATCCGGACCGTTCAGCCTGTCCCCGGCATCACCCAGACCGGGCAGGATGTAGGCGTCCTCGTTCAGAACGGGGTCCATCCAGAGGGTGTACACGTCCGCCATGTCGAGGGCCCGCACGATCCGTATCGCGCCCTTTAGGGCGGAGATCACGTTGAGGCACTTTATCGACCGGGGCTCCACCCCCTGACTGAGCAGGTACTTGACGATGGTCACGAAGCTTCCGCCGGTGGCATTCATCGGGTCCGCGAATATGAGGTCCTTGCCCTGCAATTCATCAAGTGTGAAAAACGAACGGTCCAGGTCGAGAATGTACTCCATGTTGTACTCTTTTTTCTGATCGTCCCGCTTGATCTTGAACAGGGCGAAGGGAGTGACGTAGTTGGACGAGGAGTACTCCTGGATCTCCTTGCTCATTATCATCGACGGTAAAAGGGCCCCCCGCAGCATCACGCACATCACGGTGTTCTCTATGTCCGCGTCGACATCCGGTATCTTGTGCACGGCATAGTTCTGCACCGGGTTCGTCACCGGGGTCTGGGTGATGAGGTAGTTCTTCTTCTGCAGTTCGCTCTCGGTGAACGCCAGATTGAAGAGCAGTTCGTATGCCCGCTGGATGTAGTAGACGAACTCCTGGTGCTGGGTGCGGATATTTCGCAGCTTGGAGATGAGCCGGGATGCCTCTCCGTGGATCTCTCTGGGTGTGTCGAAGGAGTATACGTGGATCCGGGGGTCCTCCTTCACGATCCCCTGCATCCTGACCCCCATGGCGTCGTACACCTCGATCAGTTCCTGCTTGACTTCGGTCAGCCGTTTTTCATTGCTTGTATTCGATATGATGGAAAAAATATCCACCGCCCGCCGGTAGAGCCTGTTCATCTCTTCGATCTGTCTGTGGTCCCCGTCATTCAGATATCCGTCAAGGTCGGCTGCCTTCAGTACGATTGAGTTCTGACTTTCGGTCATCAATACCTCCTCAGGGCAAAGTGTTTCCGCCCGTGCTCACCTGCTTTTAACTTGCTTTTCACGTCCTGATTCATCAATGTTTATATTAATCGTTTTTCTTAACTACTGGAAGGAGAAAATTATGAAAAAAACAGTTGTCCTCGTACTGCTGCTGGTCTTAATCGTCACCGTTGGAGTGAGCGCACAAACGCTGAAAGGCATGTCCCTCAACGGCGCCACCGGACTGATAAGTATTCCCAGCGGCAGGATAGGCTGGGAACACAGCGCTGACTTCGGCTTCGACCTCGGCTACCATGCCATCATCGATGACGATCAGACCGCCCATATTCCGAAGGTCTCCGGCAGCCTCTTCAAGACCCTCGAACTTGGCTTCGCCTACGATTCCCAGGCGGACTCCGACAATGCCGACATGCTCTTCAGCGGCAAATTCCAGCTTCCCATTGAGAAAGCCAGCGCTATAGCCGTCGGCGGCAACATCCAGCAGCTCGAACAGGGAGGCACCAGCACCAACATCACCCAGATCTATCTCGCGGCCACCTACCCCGGCGATTTCTTCACCATGCCCGCGGAGACCACCTTCGTAATCGGCAAGTCCTTCGGCGATAACGCGGTAGATGAAAACATCGACTTCGGCATGGGATTCGACCTCATGCTCCTGCCGGATGTCTTCCAGGGATACGTCCACTGGATCAACGACTTCGCCAACTTCTCCTACAGCAACCAGGCTATCGGGGCTATTGCCGGTTCCAGAGGCGTCTTCAACACGGGCATGCGGATCGATCTTGGCAGCGCCGAGATGTTCCGGGGTTTCAAGTTCGTCATCGACGCGATCCTGACCGACGCTCTCGATGCGAACCGGGCTTTCGCCCTCGGTCTCACCTTCGGGGCTTCGCTGAAATAAGCAAGCAGATCAAAAGGTACAGATACATACCCTGCCGGGCGCCGTTCAGGGCCGCCCGGCATGATTTTTCCCGCCAGGCATGGTATACTTTAAATAGAGCGAAACGCTTCTGCTCTTGCCTTCCCGGATAGAATTTTCCGCTCCATCAGTATCACTCACCGCTCATAATCCTATTTTTCAAGGAGACAACCATGAAAAAAAAGACTGCATTCATGGTGGTCCTCATCACCATGACGATTTTCTCTCTCCCGGCCCTGGGACTGAACCTCGGCATCAAGGGCGCGATCGGGGACTACTCCCTTACCGGGGATGACTGGGAGGAATTGAAGGATATGGGAGGCTTGAATAATGAGTTCTCCCTGTCCTACAGTATCGGCCTTCTCGCCGAGCTCTCATTCTCGCAGGTCCTTGCCGTTCAGCCTGAGCTTCTGTATACTCCCGCATCCATAAGGTGGGGGGACGGGACCGACTGGTGCGTATTCCGGTGAATCCGGACACCAATTCTGGAAATAAACGGACAGTAAATTA
>JBNGED010000291.1:0-3882 GCA_049975605.1 Sediminispirochaetaceae bacterium
ATATCACCTTCAGGAAGGAGAGCTTACCCGAGAACTGATCGATACTGGTCTTGAATACAATTGCACTGCAGGGATCATCGGCATTGAATTCGATCTCAACTTCGTTCTCGTCTTCGTCATATCCGATCTCTTTGTACGTGGAAGGAGAGGGGGCGTTGTTGGAAATAAAATTGACCAGTGAAGTGATCCCGTTGTTGAGTTCGCTGCTGCCGCAGAGAACGGGGACGATCTTGTTGTCCCGCAGACCTTCGAGAAGACCGCGGCGGATCTCATCTTCCGTGAGTGTCCCTTCCTCGAAATACTTCTCCATCAGCTCGTCGTCACCCTCGGCGGCCGATTCGATCATTGTCAAACGGTACTCTTCGACCTGATCGGCCATATCGGCGGGGATTTCGCCCGGCTCGTCCCTGGTGTTCTTGTCGTGGACGATGTAGGCCTTGTTCTCGATCAGGTTGATGATGCCCTTGAAGTCGGCACCGCTGCCAATCGGCAAAGTCACGGGTACGAATGTCTTGTCGAATTTTTCATTGAGGTCGTTGAATGCGGCGTTGAAATCGGCCCTCTCGATGTCCAGTTTGTTGATGAAAACGATGCGGGGCATCTTTCTGTTATCCAGACGTCTCCACAATTTGAGAGTCTCTATCTGGACACCAGAACGTGCTCCGACTACCATCAAGGCCGTCTCCGCTGCGCGGAGAGCTGCAACCACCTCCCCGACAAAATCGGCAATACCTGGAGTGTCCAGTACGTTTATCTCGTGACCGTTCCACTCGAGGTGAGCAGCGGCAGCGTGAATTGAAATCTGTTTTTCAATCTCCTCTTCAGAATAATCACTTACGGTTTTTCCGGATGAAGTTTGTTCGGCCCTCGGGATCACACCGCCATTGAAAAGCATCTGTTCTAATAGGGTGGTTTTCCCGGTGCCGCTGTGCCCAATGATGGCGACGTTCTTAATATCAGCGGTGGTAAAACTCATATTTTTCTCCTTTTGTTAGAATTGGATTATATACTTTAAAAGGAGACGCCGGGGTTGTCAATAAAAAAGAACATGTTTGATAAACAGGGGGAAGAGGAGGAACGAAGGGTCCTGTAAATTATGCCGACAAGGCAAGCTGCAAGATGCGGCTGAAAACGGCGTGTCGGAACGGCCCTGTCTGCTCTACAGGCCGCCTTCCTTCTTGGCGAAATGGGAGAATTCCATCCCGAATGTTCCCCGTCCCTGGGTAATGCTCCTCAGAGCGGTGGAATACCCGAACATCTGGGCCAGAGGCACCTTGGCGCGAACATGCTCGCGGCTGACCTTGCTCTCAAGACTCTCGATGAGTCCTCCGCGGCTGGTAAGCTGACTCATGACCTCGCCGAGGAACTCCTTCGGTACCATCACATCGACGTGCATAACCGGTTCCAGCAGAATCGGTGCGGCTTGACGGCAAGCGGCATCGAATCCCATGGACCCGCAGGCTTCGTAGGCGAAGCTGGTAGCAGTCTGCTCTTCATATTCGGCGCCCACGAGGGCTGCCTTGATATCGATGGTGGGGTAACCGTACATGATCCCGGAAGAGAAGGCATTGGTTACCCCTCGGCGTACGGCATCGAGGAATTCCCGCGGGAGCGTCTCCTCGTCGATCCTCGATTCGTAGGTATTGCCGGTACCCCTGGACAGAGGTTCCACCTCCAGGACGATCCTGGCCCGGTTCTCCTTGCCGGCTACTACCCTGTGGAACTCCTCGGTGTACTCTGTCTTCCTGGAGATCGATTCGCGGTAGGTCACCTGAGGATTTCCTACCTTGGCGTCTACCTTGAAATCCTTCACGATCCGGGTCAGGAGAACGTCGAGGTGCAGCTCCCCCATGCCCGAGATAATCAACTGACCGGTCTCTTCGTTCTCCTTCACGGAGAAGGTCGGGTCTTCCTGTCTGAGGAGCTCGAGGACCTTCTTCAGCTTTTCCTGATCCGAGATGGTCTTCGGCTCTATGGCCACCGATATGACCGGTTCGGGGAAGTGCATCTGTTCGAGGAGTATCTTCTTGGCTTCCGAGCCGACCGTATCGCCGGTCTGTGCCAGCTTGAATCCCACGACGACGGCTATGTCGCCTGCGCTGACCTTGTCCAGCGGCTCGTAGCGGTTGGAGTGCATCCGCAGGAGACGGTTGACCCGTTCGCGTTTGTTCTTGGTTATATTGTAAACGGCGGTGCCCTTCTTGAGCTCTCCCCGGTACATTCGGATAAAACTGAGGGACCCGGATTCCCGGTCGGCCTGAATTTTGAACACCAGTCCAAGGGCGGGTTCCTTCTCATCCGCATGCACGACGACCTTCTCCTGGGATTTAACCTCGACACCGTGAATGGGCGGGGCCTCCCAGGGGCTAGGCAGGTACTCGACGATGGCATCCAGCAGCGGCTGTACGCCGATATTTTTCAGGGAAGCCCCCACGAAGACCGGTACGATCGAACGGTTGATGGTCTGTTCACGGACGGCTTTTTTCAGCAGTTCCTCCGGAACAGGTTGCCCTTCGAGATAGAGGTCGGTAATCTCTTCGGATCCCGCCGACACGATATCGATGAGACTTTCACGCCAGGACTCGGCGGTCTCCTTCCAGCCGTCGCTGAGGGGATTACGGATGATCTCACTTCCGTAGGTGGTTTGCTCGAAGGTGAGCTCCTCCATCGATATAAGATCTACGATTCCGCAGAAGTCGGATTCCTTCCCCATGGGAAGAAAAAGCGGCACCGGAACGGCACCGAGCTTTGTTTTGATCTCTTCGAGAACAGCATAGAAGTCGGCGCCGAGTCTGTCCATTTTATTGATGTAGGCGAGTCGCGGAATGTGATACGCGTCAGCCTGGTGCCATACGGTCTCGGACTGCGGTTCGACCCCTCCCACGGCGCAGAAGATGGCGATAGCGCTGTCGAGGACCCTCAGAGAACGTTCGACCTCGGCGGTGAAGTCGACGTGGCCCGGCGTGTCGATGATATTGATCTGGGCATCCTTCCAGTAGCAGGTCGTAGCGGCGGATGTGATGGTGATGCCGCGGTCCTGTTCCTGCTCCATCCAGTCCATGGTCGCCTCGCCGTCGTCCACTTCCCCGATTCGGTGGCTCTTGCCGGTGTAGTAGAGTATCCTCTCGGTAGTAGTTGTCTTGCCAGCGTCAATATGGGCCATTATCCCTATATTGCGCATAAGTTTGTGTGCCATGTACCACTCCTCTTACGAGTGGCAATAGTATCATAATAGGGGCAGAGTTAAAAGAGGAAAAAGTTCAATCCCCGCATTGACACTTTATGGGCTTTTTGATAGATTCCTCTCTGTAATTCCCGGGTGGTTAGCTCAGTTGGGAGAGCGCCTGCCTTACAAGCAGGATGTCACAGGTTCAAGTCCTGTACCGCCCACTCTTACATACCTATTGCACATACATAATGGTAAAGCGTCCTTTGTTGAAGGGCGCTTTTTTACGGTTCTTCAGCTGGAGGTGCCGGGCTCAGCCGGGTGCGCATGGCTTGCTTACACGGAGCCGCGCTTCGGATTCACATCCGTCTGAATGCATCCTGGACGTACCAGATCCAGAATTTTTTGAAGAACGCTACGAGGGGAATTGCTATCAGGATACCCACCAGTCCGAAAATCGCCCCGCTGACGAGGATCGACAGAATTATTATGAACCAGTTCAGCTTCATGCGGTTGCCCTGTATCCGGGGGCTGAGGATCCACCCCTCGAACTGGTTTGCCGCCGCCAGTACGATTGCCACCTTGAGGACCCCCATGATTCCCTGATAGCTCAATCCGAGAACGACTGCAGGAACAGCAGCCACCAGGACCCCCAGGTAGGGGATGAAGTTGGTAATCCCTGAAATAAATCCCAGAAAAAGAGCGTAGGGGATGCC
>JBNGED010000292.1:0-3632 GCA_049975605.1 Sediminispirochaetaceae bacterium
TATGCCGGCCCAGAACGGCGTTGGCACGGGCGAAGCCGCTTCGATCCATGCAGAGGAGGGTGCAGAGGTATTCTTCCCCTGCGTACAGGGCGGTCCCGTAGAGGGGCTTCAGCCCCTTCTCGCGGGCGGCTGCGGCGAATCTGATCAGACCGTAGAAGCCGTTGATATCCGCCAGCCCCACCGCGGCGGCCCCCATCGCGCAGGCCCTCTCAACCACCTCCCGCGGCGACAGGATTCCCCGGAGGAGAGAATAGTGAGTACGGCAGTGTATCGGCGCGTATGAGTCTCTTTGTTCCATAAACTACTTAACATATGTTTAGCATTAATGGATCCAAAAAGCAAGTTGTGGCGCGATTTTTGTTTGTGTGTTATAAAAAAGGTATGAGACTGAAAGATCTTCCGGACACCACACGGGTCCAGGGAGTCGGCATGCCGGACTGCCTGGAAGGAGATAACGGGAAGGCGGTTCTGGTCATCCACGGCTTTACCGGACTCACCGACGACATGCGCTATCTGGCTGAGCGGCTCAATCAGGCCGGCTATACGGTGTCGCTGCCGCGGCTGCCGGGACACGGGACCAACCATATCGACTTCCAGCTCACCGGACGGCGGGACTGGCTGCGCCGCTGCATCGACAGTTATCTGGAACTGCGCAGCAGATTCGACACGGTATACGTGACGGGCCTCTCCATGGGAGGACTGCTTACGATCATTCTGGCGTCGCTTTTTCCGGTTCCCAGGATCGCCCTGGCCGCCCCGGCCATTATAAATACCAACAAGAAGATATACCTGACCCCCCTCCTGCGTTTCTTTATTGGGAGGGTCCGGAGTCCTTACGATGAAGAGCCCGAAGATCCGCAGAGAGAATATATCGCTTCGGAATACTGGCGCTGGCGCTATGCAGCACAGATCTACGAACTGCTGCGACTGCAGCGCCAGGCCCGGCGGGCGCTGCGAACGGTCGAAGCCGATACGCTCACCATCGTTTCGAAGGGAGATGCCTCGGTTCCGCTCACAGCGGCCGATATAATCGAGAATAATATTGCTGCCGTAAAAAAACGCCGACTGATACTCGAAAAAAGCCCCCACGTCCTCGTCAACGATGTAGAAAAGGAACAGGTGGCCGCCGAGATCATCGACTGGTTCAGCGATTGAAGCGTCTATACGCTGTCTATCATTTTCTTGAAGGCGGACTCCTCTTTTTTGAGCTCCTTTGAACCTCTGGTAATTTTACACAGACTCAGTCCCAGTTCCTTGGCGATCGTTCTCTGGCTCATACCCTCGTCGAGCAGACAGACCAGCGCCCATCTCTTCCCCATTTCCTGGACTTCCGACGGAGTGAACAGCTGAAGCAAAAAGTCTTCCATCAATTCCGGATCATTACAGCGGGTGAGCGCCAGTGACAGTTCCCGCAGAGGGTGTTCTTCGTTCCAATGCAAGTTACTTTCCATAGATGCAATAATACCATGCAGACTTCCGGTGTCAAGCATGAATGAGCCGCCACGATGCTGAGTCTTTTCAGTTGCCGAGGAGGAAGCTGTCGAATTCGTGTTCCATCTTCATCGGTATCATGATCTCGGACGCGCACTCCAGAGCATAGTCGTCGGTCATGCCCGCCAGGTAGTCGAAGGGCATCTCATCGAAGCCGCCGTCGTGCTTCTGGTAGAAATCCTTCATCTTCCGTGTGTAGTCTCCGTATCTGACGGCCACCAGGTTCTGTTCCTGCCGGTATTTTTCCTGATCGAATCCGTACATCTCGAAGATTTCAACCAGATAGCTGTGTATCGTGCTCAGGATCCGTTCAAAATAACGGTGATAATTCGACAACAGGGGATTGAGGTATATCCTTGTGTAGTTGAACTCCTTCAAGGTGCGCATGGCCTTGAAGACCGTGTCGCTGAAACCGATCGCGCCCTTCTCCTGTGAAGTGGAGATTACATCCGTTACCAGGGTATTGATGATCTCGCTGTTGGAGGTTCCCAGTATTCGGCTGACCTCGTCCGGTATGTCATCGGAGTCGATGATCTTCAGCTGTACGGCATCTTCGAGGTCCCGTCCCAGGTATGCAATCTTGTCGGCCATTCGCACCACCGTACCTTCCCAGGTCGAAGGATAGCGGTCCCTGGCGGTGATTTCACCGAGGTCCTTCTCGGTAAAATCGGGAGTGATGAACTGTTCGAATTTTTCACCGCAGTGATTGACGATCCCGTCGCGAACTGCATAGGTGAGATTCATTCCCCTGCCGTAGTTGGCCAGCCAGTCGACCACCCTCAGCGAATAGATTTCGTGAATGAAACCGCCCTGGGAAGCTTTGAGTTCGTCGATAATTTTCTCCCCCACATGTCCGAACGGGGTGTGTCCGAGATCGTGCCCCAGACCTATTGCCCAGGCGAGGTCCGCATCCAGTTCCAACCCCCGGCAGATTGCGGCGGCGATCGACGCCACGTGCAACACGTGTTCGATCCTGGTGCAGATATGGTCGTTCTTCGGTGAGAAAAAAACCTGGGTCTTGTGCTTCAGACGGCGGAAAGGATATGAATGGATGATAGCCGTGGTGTCGCGGAAATACTGTCCCCGGGCATCCTCCTTGCGGGGGGTCCTGCGTCTCAGCAGCTGTTCATCGGTCAGCTGATTTACAAACTTTTTCACTGTCGCTCTCCTTATCACTCTTATTCTCTCACAGGCGCCGCTCTTTCACAAGGAGCCATGCCGCGGATAATCTCTCTGTACTTAAAGGATTTGATTTTAATCAATAAAATTACTATAGTTCCCTTCAGATGGAAAATACAAATACCGATCAAAAGGGCATGCGGAAAGAGAAGATTCTCATAGTAGAGGACGAAAGAATTATTGCCCTGGATTTAAAAAAAAGGCTGGAGCGGTTCGGTTTTCCATCTCCGGAGATCGTGTCTAACGGGGAAGATGCACTTGCCGCCGCCGAAGGGCTGCATCCCGATATTATCCTCATGGACATCATGCTGGGAGGTTCGATAGACGGGATAGAAGCAGCGACCAGGATAAAAGACACTCTGAATATTCCGGTCATTTTTTTGACCGCATATTCGAATGAGAATACTCTCAAACGTGCCAAGGGCGCTGAACCTTACGGCTACATTCTCAAACCCTTCAAGGAACGCGAACTCTACACAACCATCGATATAGCGCTCTATAAATTCGAGGTCAACCGGAAGCTGAAACAGCAGGAGCGATGGCTCTCGGCGGTGCTCCACAGCGTGGAGGACGGAATTATCGCAACCGGCAAGGACGGCTTCATCCAGTTCATGAATCCCGTCGCCCAGGTCATCACCGGTTGGGATGAGTCGGAAGTCTTATCCCACACACTTGGCGAGGTCTTTCCGATCGTCCAGGACCGTGACGGACGGCCCGTGGTACTGCCGGAGATCGGCAACACGAGCAAGGATATGTATCCGGTCCTGTTCAAGAACTGCAGTCTCACCAACAAGAAGAGCGCCGTCATCCACATCGAGGGTTCACTCGGAATCATTAAGGACAGGTACGGCAATACGGAAGGTCAGGTACTGGCATTTCGGGATACCACCGAGATGCAGCGGCTGAGCGACACCATCAGTTATCAGGCCAGTCACGACACCCTGACCGGACTGCCCAACCGC
>JBNGED010000292.1:3642-3881 GCA_049975605.1 Sediminispirochaetaceae bacterium
GAGTTCTCCGGCCGGCTCGAAATGATCCTGCAGAACGCCAAGCAGCACGACTCCTTTCACTCTCTCGTCTACCTCGACATCGACCAGTTCCGGGTCATCAACGACATATGCGGCCACACCGCAGGGGATGAGCTCCTATTGAAGACGACCAGGATAATCCGCTCCGTCGTCCGAAGCAGCGACCTCTCGGCCCGGCTGGGTGCTGACGAGTTCGGTATCCTCCTTGAAGATGCCAAGAT
>JBNGED010000293.1:0-3854 GCA_049975605.1 Sediminispirochaetaceae bacterium
AAATCTTCTCCATACAGCGCTTGGCCAGTCTGGTTGACTGGATCCGGTCGAATGGACTCGGGTCGCCGCCGTTCTGCTGATGACCGAGGATGGCATGACGGACGTCGTACAATCCCTGCCCTTCCTGTTCGAAGATAGAGCGCATGAATTCGGCCGAGTAAAATGGGTTGGCGTGTTCATTACGGATAATCAGTCCAAGACGCTTCCCCGATTTGAAGCCGTGCACGAGATTGGCGATGTCTTTCTGCAGGTCCTGCAGGGTAACTCCTTCTTCGTGGAGATACACTCTCTCGGCTCCCGTGGATATAGCGCTGAGAAGGGCCAGGTATCCGCAGTATCGTCCCATGACTTCGACCACGAATACCCTCCGGGAAGCGACCGCTGATTGTTTGATCTTGTCGACTGCTTCCATGATCGTGTTGAGGGCGGTGTCGGAGCCTATGCTCAGTTCGGAACCGGGCAGATTGTTGTTAATGGAAGCCGGCAGACAGATGATCGGAATATTGAACTCCGGAAATTCTTCTCTCTTCGAGTAGAGGAGGTGGGCACTGCTGTATCCGTCCCAGCCGCCGATCATGAGAATTCCATTTATCCTGTGCTCCCTGAGAGTTCCGGCAATATCAGGCAGCTGGTCTTCCGTCGGAGCGGCACGATTGGTGCCGAGCTCTGATCCTCCCTGTGAAGCCCAGCCGTCAACGCTCATCCAAGCCATCCTGCTGACATGGTTCTCGATCAATCCCTCGAATCCGTTGTGTACACCGTACATAACGTGACCGTTGTCGATGCCGATCCGTACCGCCGCCCTTACGGCGGTGTTCATTCCGGGGGCGGGCGGACCGCCGTGCATGACGGCGAATCGAAGCTGGTGAGCGTCCTTCACCGGATTACGGGGCAGGGCGCTTATCATGGTGCGGAATGTGTCGTACGAGTCCGTAAAGCTCCCTCCGCGCATCTCCATGGCGGTGCTGTAATCTTTATCCTGGATGATACCGGCCAGGGAACGGGTCCTGTTTACGCACTCCATAAGGGGCGAACTGACGACCTGGTGCTTGCGCATGCCGATCAGCAAAGCCGGATCGTCGGCCTTCATGCCCAGTATGGTATTGACTGCTTCGTATCCCTGCAGCGTACTGAAGTAACGGTCGAATGAACTCGGAGAACCGCCGCGCTGCACGTGTCCGAGAATCGTCAGCCGGGTGTCTTCGGTGAACTTCTCCTTCAGGACCTTGACGACGTAGTCGGAGGATATAGGATTGCCGTGACGGTCCCGTGCTCCCTCGGCGACAACGGCGATTCCAAATCTACGGCCCGCGTCGCGTCCCTCCTTCATGACCTCAATCATGCGGTCTTCCCAGTTGTCCATTTTGGGAGGATTCTCCGGAATCAGCACCCACTGTGCCCCTGATGCGAGGGCGCTCATAAGGGCAAGGTAGCCGCAGTTCCGCCCCATAACCTCCACGACAAAGGCCCTCTGATGGCTTGAAGCCGTGCTCGTGATGGCATCGATCGCCTCCGTTATCCGGTGAAGGGCCGTATCCGCTCCGATGGTCATGTCTGAACCGAACATATCGTTGTCGATCGAGCCGACAAGTCCTACCAGCTTCAGATCTCTGTTGCGATTACGCGCCTCGGTATCAATCAACCCCCGATCCTCGAGAATTTCGAGCAGTTCGGGCCATTCACTGCGGAATTCGTTCGCTCCGCTGAGACTGCCGTCACCGCCGATTACAATGAGGTTGGTTATATTCTTCCGTACGAGGTTGAGGGCGGCCTTTACCCGGCCCTCTTTTTCCCGAAAGTCCCTGGAACGGGCGGATCCGAGAACCGTTCCCCCCTTGTGGATGATTCCGCCGACTGAGCTCCAGTCGAGACGCTGTATGAACTCTTCTCCGTCGACGAGACCCTGATAGCCCTCATAGACTCCATAGGGTACCAGACCTCTTTTCAATGCCGTACGGACGATTGCCCGCAGGGCCGGATTCATTCCCTGGGCATCTCCGCCGCTGGTAAGCACCGCCAGGCCGCATTCACCGTTGATCTGCATGTTCCATCCCCCTCATATTCTATCTGTTGTATGATAAGGGCAGTCACGGGGATAATTCAAGCAAAAACAGTCTGAATCAGGAAGTAATTCAGTTCATGGCCAGGGTTATACCCGCCCAGACCTGAACAGGATCTTCGGAAAAAGCACGTTTGGGATACAAATCGAAGCCCGGGGCGATTTCAATAAAGAGTTCCACGAAGTTGTTCAGGAATAATACGCTCAGACCAACCGGCAGACGCGTACCGCCTTCGAAAGCTTCGCTTTCGCGTTCCGGATAGATCTTGCCGTATAAACCGATACCGAAGGAGATGTGAAGCGGGCCGGTCAGATAACGGTTGTCGATCAGGCGAAGGTCTCCACTCAGGAAGATAAACTGGTTCCCCTCGGTAAAATCGTAACCGCCCCGGAAATCAAAGGGACTGGGACGGTAAATAAAGACGGCATTGGGCGTACCAACTCCGAATCCGAACCGGCCGGGCCGATTCCCGTAGGCAAATGCGGAACCAAGTCCCCCGAACAGAAATACAATCAAACACACCAGGAACAGATAATTTTTTCTGGACATCGGCATCAATTCACTCCTTTCAATCAGTATAACACTTTTTGCGGGTAGATTTCTATTTTTTCGATGAACTGTTGTTTTTCCATTACGGATATAAAATACTATAAAAGAGAACATTCTTCGGAGGTGTACTGTGAAAAGAATTATTATAATTATGTCCCTTTTGTTGATCGCTGCCGGTATCGTTACAGCCGAGGGAATAAACCTGGGAAGCTTCCCCCTCGGGAAATGGCTGGATCCAAACTATGATGCAGTCTGGGAGTTCACAACCGAAAACATTCGCATTCTTTCGACCGATGGAGAGGTATACTATGATTTCGGCGAAAAGACGGTGCGGGACTTCAAAGTTGCAGTGGAAGCCGGCAAGCCGGTTATGAGCTTTTCATGTGATGAATCAAGGCGGAGCTACAAATTCACCAAACCGATTTCCAACATGAATATCATCCTGGAGATCGACGCACCATGGCAATCCGATTACATGGTGGAGATGAAGAAACAGTAGTCTCCCGGCTTGATTTTATGGGTCTTTTGTCCGAAGATTAGACCGAGATGACAGGCAAATTTTTGTTCAGAGGACTTGTTCTTACAGTACTTTTTACCTGCTCCTTTACGGTCATGGCGGACAATCTCACCCTGACGGTTGAGGCGGGCGACACCCTTTACAGCATAGGCAGGACGTACAGGGTCTCAGTGCAGGAACTGATACAGGTCAACGGCATAGTTAATCCGAGGGCCTTGAAGAAGGGCATGCGGATAACGGTGCCCCGGACTTATGTAATCGAAAAGGGAGACACTCTCTACGGTATTGCCCGCGAGAACGGTCTGTCCGTCGAAGAACTGAGTACCTACAATGATATTGAAGACAGCACGCTCATCAAGGTTGGACAGATAGTCCTGCTTCCAGCCGCGGCGGAGACGGACATCCGGGTGGCGGACGGAGCGGACGGAACAGACGGAGCGGATGCCGGCAGGGATGTCGTTACGGATGATGACCCCTCAGATGGCAATGATCGAAACGGTCAGGGTGAAGATGTATATGTACCTGCCGTCTATAAGACTGAACCGGACGACGTGACGCTCATCTGGCCCCACGAAGGTTCCCGAAGCAGGCTAAACGGCAAGCTCAAGGGTACCGAGATACTGGGGCAGCGCGGTGATCGGGTCTATTCGGTGAGCTCCGGTGAAGTTGTGTGGGTAGCGCCGTACCGCGGATACGGCACGCTGGTTATGGTTGAGACCGGTGACAAG
>JBNGED010000294.1:0-3837 GCA_049975605.1 Sediminispirochaetaceae bacterium
CCCCTGCTCGACCCGGACCTCACAGGCATCGATGGTGGCGATCATATCGTCGAAGCCCGAGCCGTCTTCGCCCAGGAATTCGCGGCCGTACTCCGGCGGGATCCGGTAGCGATCGTCGTCTATCTGCGAGAGGACTTCGGTCCAGCCGTCCGGGGCCCGGGAACCTGCTTCCGGCGCCCCGGAAGCCGTGCCGGCGGATTTGGTGCCCGCGGCTTCGCCGATGGCGGCGGCGGAGGGCTCGGGGGCCGGACGGCCGGAAGCCTGCTCCGGCCCGGCGACCCTGCTCACGCGCAGACACAGAGAAGCGACCTTGGCCCCCCGCCCGGGCAGTACCACGGCCCGCACCGTTCCATTCTCGATGATCACCGCCGACTCGCCGCGATAGACCTCGTTTTCAGTCAAAGTAGTTTTCATGAGAGCCCCTCTCAACTAATTATTATCTCTTCTCCGCAGGCAGTTTGACGCAGAATTTGGTCCAGCCGCCGGGACGGCTCTCGAAGGTGATGATTCCTTTGTGGGTCTCGGCGATGTGCTGGCAGATCGACAAACCCAGGCCGGTGTTCATCTTGGTCATTTTGGTGCTGAAGAAGGGTTTGAAAATGTCGGTATTGACCTTCTCCGCTATTCCGTAGCCGTTGTCGGAGATTGTGATCTCGACGTACTCGCCGAAGGCTTCCACGTCGATCTGAATTTTCCCCCCGGAGAGGACCGCTTCGATGGAGTTCACGATCAGGTTCATGAAGAGCTGTTTGAGCTTGTTCTCGTATCCGGTAATGATGACCGGTTTGTCTTCGTAGTTCTTGATGAGCTCAATGTTCTTGTCCTTGATCCGGTGACCGAGGAGAAGGGTCACTTCGTCGAGGAGGGGACAGATGGAGATCTTCTTCAGAGGGCTCTTCTGTATCCGGGAAAAAGATAGCAGGCTCCCGACGATCTCGACGATACGGGTAAGTTCCTTCTTTATCTGTCCGAGCTGTTCGAGCTGCTCCTCATCTTCTATGCCGAGACTGAGAATCTCGACGTAGTTCTGGATTATCCCGAGGGGATTGTTTATCTCATGAGCAACCCCCGCCGCGAGCTCGGCGGTGGAGGCGATTTTTTCCGCCCGGAGGAGATATTCCTTCGTGTCGTGTTCCACCGACACATCTTCGATGAAGATGTTGGTCCCGTTGAAATTCCCCTCGCTGTCATACAAAGGTATCGATTTGAAGCTCAGGATTCGGTCGTTTTTCGAAGGGATCTTCTCGAGGATGCACTCCTTCCGGCTGCGGATCTTCTCCACGATCTCGTCGAGATCGCTGTTGTTGATCGAGGAGAAGATGAGACGGAGAGACGAATCCTCTTCGTGATCGTTCCTGAATCCGAGGATGTTCTCGGCGGAAGTGTTCAGGAACAGAAGATTGTCGGTATTGTCGAGCACGACCATGCCGATCGGGAGGTCCTTGATGATTGCCTTCTCATGGTTGGTGAAAAAAAGCAGAGGCTGCTCGTTTTTCTTCTCCCCCTGACGGGAGTAGGCCATGTTGTAGGCGAGATTGGCCAGCCGGGAGGGGTCCACCGTTTCTACCTTCTCCGTACCGTTGCGGTAGCCGTCCCTGATGACCGTCACCCGGTCGGCAATCTTGAATATCTCGTCGATGTTCGAGGTGATGTAAATGATCGATTTGCCGCTCTTCTTGATCTTCCTGCAGATGGAGTAGATCTCTTTCATCTCCGCCGGAGTGAGAAGCTGGGATATCTCGTCCAGGACCAGGATCTCGGCTCCGAGGGACAGGACCCGGGCGATGCTGACGATCTGCATCTTCCCTTTGGACAGCTTCTTCAGCGGCAGATGAATGTCCAGGTCCACATTCAGGAAGTCGAACAGTTCCCGGCAGGTCTCCTCCATGTAGAGCTTGTCCGTACCGGTAATGTAGAAGTGGGGCATCCGGCCGACGAAGATATTTTCCACCACCGTCATGTTCGGCACCGTCTCCGGTACCTGATACACCACGCCGATCCTGTTCTGGATGGCGGTCTTGGGGTTCAGGTAACTGTAATCTTTGTCGTAGAGCCGGATCGTTCCGCTCTGGTTCTTGAGGGCCCCCCCGAGTATTTTTGCCAGGGTCGATTTACCGGAACGGTGGTCCCCGGTGAGGGCGTGAATCTCCTCTTTGTCCAGTTCGAAGTCGAAGCCGCAGAGGGCCGGATTCTTGCTGTAGGAAAAGGTAATGTTCGACAGCTCGAGTATTTTTTCCATAGTACTCACAAAAGATCCAGGAGTTTCATCTTGTTGTACAGGGTCCTGCGATTGATATTCAGCAGCTCCGCGGCCTTCTGCTTGGAGCCGTTGGTCTTCTCAAGCGCTTCGAGGATGACCTCACGGGTGACCTTGTCGTAGACGTTCTTGAGATGGCCGCTTTCATATTCTATACGATTGCGGTAGGTCTCCGGCAGGGCTTCGATGCCCAGTTTTTCTTCTTCACAGAAGATCACCGCCCGTTCGATGGTGTTCTTCAGTTCCCGGACGTTGCCCGGCCAGTCATGCTTGAGAAATGCGGAGGCCGCCTCGTCGGTGAGGTCGACGATCTGCCTGTTGTACAGCAGGTTCATTTCGTTCAGGAAGTGTCTGGCAAGGGGCAGCACGTCGTCCTTGCGCTCCCGGAGGGGCGGAATATCGATGCTGACGACGTTCAGCCGGTAGTAGAGGTCCTCCCTGAACTGTCCCCGCTCGATCAGCTCCGGAAGGTTCTTGTTGGTGGCGGCGATGAAGCGGATATCCATGTGCCGGATCTTGTCCGAGCCGACCTGCTCGTACTCCTTCTCCTGGATGACCCTGAGGAGCTTCACCTGGGTCTTCATGCTCATCTCGCCGATCTCGTCGAAAAAGATGGTGCCGCCTTCGGCGGCGGCGAACTTGCCCATCCGGTCTTCCCTGGCATCGGTAAAGGCGCCCTTTACATGACCGAAGAGTTCGCTCTCCAGAAGATTCTCCGGGATGGCGGCGCAGTTGATCTTAACGTAGGGTTTGTCCTTGCGTTTGCTCATGTTGTGAATATGGGCGGCGAACAATTCCTTTCCCGTTCCGCTTTCGCCGGTTATGATGACCGGCGCGTCAGTCGGACCCGCCTTTCCGGCCATCAGGATCAGTTCGTTGATTTTGCTGTTGGCCGTGATAATATCGAGCTCTTCCTGCTGCGAGTTCTTTTTTATACTCAGCAGCTTTCTGATCTCTTCGAGCAGGGCACCGGTATTGACGGGCTTGGAGTAAAAGTTGACGGCCCCGCAGCGCATGGCTTCGACTACGTTCTCTATGCTGGCGTAACCGGAGATCATGATGATCGGGACCGGGAGCTTCATCGACTTCACGGTATCGATAAAGCTGATACCGTCCATCCCGGGCATCTTCAAATCGGTTATGACCAGGTCGAAATGCTGCTTCCTGAGGGTTGCAAGGGCGCTGCGGGCATCGGTTTCGTAGGAGGCTTTGAATCCGTGCAGGTTGAAAAGCTTGGACAACGAGATGCACATGTGCTTTTCGTCGTCGACGATCAGAATGGAATTCGGCATATGTCAATTATATCCATTATTCGCCCGTTTCACAATCTTTTTCGCAGGGCCATTTTTGGGAAAAAATTTTCCTATTGCCGCCGAATAAATGAGACCCTTTTGTCCCTTTTTTTTGAGAGAAGAAGATGTTCAAAATCCCCTGAATGGTGTAAGCTATTATTGATAATAGACTTATTAGATACTATGGCTGTAAGTTCGGAACTTGGCATGAATAGTGCACTGTCATAGGAAATATCCCAATAAAGGAGGAATGATAAAAAGATCTTCATAAGCTTTGTGGATTGATAT
>JBNGED010000295.1:0-3830 GCA_049975605.1 Sediminispirochaetaceae bacterium
AGCTCAGCTTCTCGATCGGGATAATCGATCGGACCCTCTCTGCCACCGTCGGAAAGGTCATGACCGGACCGGGATCAATCAGTATGCCTTCCTCGCCGTCCGTGATCAGGTAGGTGTTGCAGTGAAGATGGTTGTATGAATCTTCCGCACCTATCCAGTAGATATTGGGAGCGATGAGCTCGGCCGAATCACGCTTCATTCGAAGTTCCGGGTTCCGCTTCTCTAAAATTGAATATCCGCGACGAGGCTGTGCGAACTCTTCTCGTACTGCTGACGGGTGAGATATTCGAAGCGGTAGGTGAGTCTGCACCTGTCGCGGGGCAGAAACGACACCCCTCCCAGGAATGAATATTCAAGCTCGCTCGAACTGTCGGCATCGGCATGATAACTGCCGATGGTCCCTCCGGCGATGACAGTCCATTTCGGAGCGATATCATAGCTCGCTTCCCCCCAGAATGAGTGGTCGAATCCGGCTTCGCTGTCAAAGGAGGTGCTGTATTTGCCCCAGAGGGCCAGATTCTCAGTTGTACGCCATTTCCCACCGAGCGAGGGCATGTAGGTCGTCTGGTCTTCCGACAGCTCCAGCTGGTTGGAGAAAATCAAATAGTATCGGTCCCGTTCATAGTATAAATTGTTGAGAATAATGTGTTCGACGGTATCGTCGCCCACGGCCAGACCGTACGCGGTCTCATTGTAGGCATAGGCGAAGAGGGGAAATACGATACCCAGCGAGCCTCTGATAACAGTGCCGTTGGGGCTGTCTTCCCACTCCGCCTTGACGACTCCGCTCAAACCGTTTTCGAACTGCAGTATCACCGCCTCCTCGAAGCGCAGCGCGGTCTCATCGTAGGAGTAGATATCGATATCCGCGGTAGTGATCGAGCGTACCGGAAGCGCAGCCGCAGACGCGGCTCCCAGGAAGAGACAGAGCAGGAAAAGAAATAGTCGCTTGTGATGCATAGGTTCCTCCTACTAATCAGTATATGATGATTTCATGGGACTTCAACTATATTAGCATTCATTTCAAGCAGTTACATTGACGATACTTAAAGGGGGCGGGCAGCCCGGGAGCGCCTGCGCCGGCAAGAGGATGCACATGCGTTTGTTACACGTTCTTATATTATTATTATTTTTTACACTGGCCGCCTTTTCACAGGATGCGGCTGGAGGAGAGCCGGGAACTGCCGGGGAGATGCCCGATGCGGAGACAGCTTCGCCCGGTCAGGACGAGGCTGAGGCCGGTCAGCTATCGGAACGGCAGACGGCTCCGCTTCCCCGGGGATTTAACAGGCTGCAGCTTGGTATGGGTCTGGAGGAAGCCAAGGAAGAACTGAAGGCGGACGGCAACTTCCTCTATCGCGGGGACCCGGATGTGAGCATGCTCCGGACGCCGAATGATTCGCTGATCGAGTGCGACGGTCTGTATTACATCGAACGGGCCTCTTTTCAATTCGTGGACGGAGGACTTTTTACCATTACCCTCATTTTCAACCGCACCGCCCTGGGGTATTTCACCCTATACACCACTCTGCAGGAAAAATACGGTGAACCTGCCGATCTCTCTCCCGAGAAGGCAGTCTGGGAGGATGAAGCAGTTCTCCTCTCCCTGGAGCGGCCCCTGCGGATCAAGTACATTGCCAAACCGGTCCTGGACGAGCTGAAGAGAGAGAGCCGGAAGGGGATCTCCCTCGAACGGCTCAGCCGGGAGAAATTCCTGGAGCAGTTTTAATGAGGAAAAGAATCATGCCCACGCTCTGGACCACTCTGATGGTCCTGGTTGTCGGGGCCGGAGGTTTCCTAACGGCCGCAGGTTGTCAGGACAACGACCGTCTCGAGACCATCGAGCTGAAGGTTGGAGAAGATATCTACACGGTTGAAGTTGCCGGAACGCCGGAGCAGAGGCAGAAGGGGCTCATGCATAGGGACAGCCTCGGCGAGTACGAGGGAATGCTGTTCGTCTTCGAACGGGACCAGCACCTGAGCTTCTGGATGAAGAACACGACGGTTCCCCTCTCGATTGCATATATTGCACGGGAGGGAACGATAAAATCGATATTCGACATGCGGCCCTTGTCGGAACAATCCGTCGAATCCGGATACGCCGTGCGGTATGCTCTCGAGCTGCCCCAGGGGGCCTTCGAACGCAGTGGTTCGAAGGTTGGGGACACGATCGAGATACCGGACCGGTTTCAATAAAAAAAAAAATATTGTGCTCAGCCGAAGCTGTTTATATCCCTCAGGCTCATCCCTCGCAATTACAGCCGATCAGTGATACACTTGAAGTGCGCAGCCGAAAGGAGGCCCATATCGACAAGGAACAGCCCTTCCTGAACGCCCTTTTCAACCTGGTTGAAGAGCTGACGGGGATGGAATTACGTACTACCAGTAAGAAAGTTATCCTCAACTACCTGAACGAGTCCCGGCATCCGCAGCTGATCTACAGGGCGCGGGGTGCCGTGGTACGGTACATTCAGGAAGACATTCCTACTCTGGAAGATATCCGGGAGAAATCCCGCATCACCGAGCTGGACGCGGTTGATCATCTCATTCTCAAACTGGAATACGAGGCGCAGCGCCTGCAGGACCAGCAGTAAAACGGCGGCGTTCTGACCCGGCGGTACTAACAGGCGGTACCAGCTGCCAGTCTGCACCGGTGCTGCGAACCGGCGTTCTGAACCGGCGGTCGGCTCTGTTGCCCGCTGAGGTTCTTAGAGGTATGTGTCATTCTGCCCTCCGCCGGGCTTCCCGCCGAACAGTTCAAGGTTGGCTTCTTCTTCAGGCGTCTCGGGTTCATTCACCAGTATCTCGATCTTACGCTCAACTTTCGAAAGGTCCTTTTCTAGACCGCGGGCGAGCTTGATCCCCTCTTCGAACATGCCGACGGCTTCATCGAGAGGGATATTCCCGCTCTTCATCTTCTCATTCAGTTCTTCGAGCCGGGTCAGTCTCTCCTCGAAATTCTTCATTTCTCATCCTCCTGTGATGAATCCTGGCGATCGTAGATGGTGTCGACGCGGGCGCCGATCTTGCCCCTGTGTATCCGGATGTCTATCTCTTCGCCTACCGGGACTTGTGCGGGATCGGCGATCAGTGTGCCGGTACTTCTGTCGGTGACCACCGCGTAGCCGCGTGCCATGACCGCCTTCGGCGAGTTCGCTTCCAGGGCCCCCTTGAGGAGTTCCACTTTGTGACGGGAACGCAGCAGGAGATCCTGCATGGAACGGAGCACCTGCTCCTTGCAGTCGTCGAGTCTGAGCTGGTACGGCTGCATGACCTGTCGGAATCTGTTTTCCAGGTTATCCGGGGTGAACTGCTGCAGAAGAAGCCTGATACGCTCCACCTTGTTCCGGACCTGTGACAGGATCTCTTCATGCAGGCGGCTGACCCGGTCAGCCAGCTCCTCCCGGCTCCGGCTGACTACTTCGGCTGCCGCGGAAGGGGTGGGGGCCCGAAGGTCCGCCGCGAGATCGGAGAGTGAGATGTCGATCTCATGACCGACCGCCGAGATAACCGGTATTTCGGATGCCGCTATCGCCCGTACGACCTCTTCTTCGGAGAAGGGCAGGAGGTCCTCCAGTGAACCGCCGCCCCGTCCTACGATCAGAACGTCCCCGAGCTTCAGCATGTTGGCCCGGCGGATCTGGGCGGCTATTTTCCCGCCGGCTTCGTCCCCCTGGACGGGGGCGGGCAGGATAACAACGTCAAGCCCCGATGACCGCCGGCCCAGGACCTGCAGGATGTCACGGACGGCGGCCCCTGTCGGAGAGGTAACGACCGCGATTCGTCGGGGGAAAAAAGGAAGAGGGCGCTTCCGTTCGGGAGCGAAGAGC
>JBNGED010000296.1:0-3803 GCA_049975605.1 Sediminispirochaetaceae bacterium
ACACCAGGCCGCAGACAACCAGGGAGAGGACCATGGGCATGAAGAAGCTCGATTTGAAAAACTTCTCTCCGGGAATGTTGCCGTTGAGAACCATCGCAAGGGCAAGCCCCAGCACGATGGGCACGGTCATGAAGAGGATAATCCACTCGAGGTTGTTCGAGAGGCTGATGTAGAAGACCCGGTCGTTGAAGAGCCGGATGAAGTTTTTCAAACCCACGAACTGAGGCGGGGAAAAGCCGTCCCAGCTGGTGAATGACAGGTAAAAGCTGTACAGCATCGGGCCGATGACCCAGATCATGTAAATGAGCACCGGTACAGCCAGGAAAAGGTAGGGGGTGAGATTGTATCTCAGTCGATTGCCGGTCATTGTTTATCTCCCTGAAAAGGAGGGCCGGCCGTCGAACAGCCGGCCCTCTGGATGGGTATCCTGTGAAAAGTAGAGCTTATTCGGTGAACAGGTCCTTGCGGTCCGCTTCGAGCCGTCCGAGGATCTCTTCGGCCTTGTCGGTATTGGCCCAGAATTCCATGAAGCCGTTCATACCTTTGTCGGCCATTTCCGGAGTGGTGTCCCGGTCGTAGAACTGCGCGACGTAGTCGGCGCCGTTGATGAGCTCGACGCCCTTCTGCTGGTTGGCATTGTAGACGGAGGGATCCACGTCGTTGTTGGTCACCAGACGCTTGAGTTCCTTGGCGATGAATTCCTGGGTCTCCGCGGATCCGAAGAACTTCAGGAGGTCCTTGGCCATCTCGGGATTCTGTACGTCCGCGGGAATGAAGTAGCCGTCGGTGGGGGCATCTTCACCTACCGGAACGCCGGGATCGATGATCGGGAAGCGGAAGAAGTCGATGTCGTCCACCTTTTCCGCGGGGTAAGAGTCCCGGATGAAGTCGCCCATCAGATACATTGCCGCCTGTCCGTTGGCCATGAAGGGGATCGCTTCTGCCCAGGAGTAGGAGGCGGGATCGTCGATGAAGTAGCCCTTGTCGATGAGGGGCTTCCAGTACTCGTTGAGGACCTTCACGACCCGGGGGTCGTCGTAGCTCTCCTTGCCGAGCATCAGGTTGATGTGGAACTCGGGGCCGTTGACCCGCATGTTGAGATAGTCGAACCAGGCTGCCGCCGTCCAGCGGTACTTGGTGCCGATGGTGATCGGCGTGACGCCGTTGGCTTTGAGCTTGTCGCAAACGGCGATGAACTCGTCCCAGGTCTCCGGGGGGTCGATGTCGTATTTCTCGAAGGTCGACTTGCTGTAGTAGACCGCCCACCAGTACCAGTTCCCGGGCAGGAAGTACTGTTTGCCGTCCACTGTGCTGAGGGCGCGGAAGCCCTTGGAGTAGCTATCGTTCCAGCCGGCTTCTTCCCACACGTCGCTGATATCCATGATCAGACCCTTGTCGATAAAGAAACGGGCCCGGTTGCCTGCGAACCAGGTCAGAACGTCCGGGGGAGTGGAAGAGGTCAGGTAGGCGCGGATGGCCTGCTTGAAGTCCTCGTGGGCTACAGTGCTGTGGATAATCTTGACTCCGGGGTTCTGTTCTTCGAACATATCCATCAGTTCGGCCTCTACCCGCTTGGGTTCGGGGTCGCTCCAGTAGGAGTTGTAGACCACCACTTCCTGCCCGGGTGCTGCTTCACCTCCCTGCTGTCCGCCTGCGAAGAGAAGAGCGGCGGATACAACAATCAGTGTCGCTGTGAGCATTATTTTTTTACTCATATAAAATCCTCCTTTCTTAATGTAAGAAAATTATCCCGCCTCCGGAGAAAACCGTCAATCATAAGATTTGAATGTAATTGTGGATATTTTAAGATCGGGGTATACTGAAATGAGCGGTTATGGGAAAGTTTGCCTTTAGCGTTATCACCGAAATGGAGCTCAGACTCCCATTTTATCTGGTGGGGGTTGGTATCGACTTCCATCAGGAGATGGACCCCCACAGCAGATCGAAGGGATATCCTCACTACCAGTGGATCCAGTGCGAGGAGGGCGAGGGTGTGCTGCAGGTGAACGGACAGGAGCATGTGATCGGTCCCGATCAGGGTATGTTTCTCCATCCCAGGGTGCCCCACACCTACTACCCTGTGACCAATCCCTGGAAAGTACACTGGTTCACCTTCAACGGCTCGGACCTGCAGCCGATCCTGACCTCCATAGGACTCGCGGAATCCGGGGTCTATTCGGTGGTGCACGCGGAGCAGTTGGTCCACAAGATGCGGTATGCTTTCTACCATCTCTTTTCGGATTCGAATCTCAAAGGGCTGGAGTGCTCATCGCTGGTATATGATTTTCTCATTACTCTGATGAAGTACGTTCACCAGGCCGAGGATGAACCTGTGGTGAAGAAGTACTCCAGGCTGAATCCCGTCTTCAGTTACATCGAACAGAATTACCGATCTCCCATCACAATCGACGATCTGGCCGAGACCATCGAGGTTACCCCGCAGCATCTTTGCCACCTCTTCAAGGAGACCATGGATCAGAGGCCTTTTGAATATGTGAATTCGTACCGTATCGCCAAGAGCAAGGACCTGATGCTCCAGGAGCCGGACCTCAACCTGGTGACGGTAGGGGAACGGTGCGGATATGAATCCCTGAATTACTTCAGCAGCGTATTCCGTAAATTGGAAGGAATGAGTCCGGGGGAGTACAAGAAGCTCCACCTCGGATTGATATAGATACCTGAATTAAATATATACAAGGAGAAATGCTATGCCGGAAGTAGTACTTATCTACGGAAAGCAGTTCGGATGGCACGATGTGGGGAATCTGAGAAAATTTCTCGATGTCAACAAGTGCGATGACTGCTGGCTCTATCTCGAGACGGCTCCGGTAGAGAGAGTGGAGAGGGAACTCGAAGAGGATCACCGAATCCAGCTGCGGGTAACGAAAAAGCCTAAAAAGGACGCCCAGAAATACCTCGATGAGCTGAAGTCCAACGGAAACGCCGCCGAGATCAAGAGGCTGGAAGAAGTCTCAGACCGTTCGATGCACCGCGGAGCGTGCTGAGTCAGGCGTTCACCTGATTGTCCATTTCCCCGCTTCCCCCACGCATCATCTGATGCAGGAAGAATACCGCCTGATACCACAGGTAGGAAGAAGCCCGGGGGTTTATAAAATTGAGCCGGTAGAGCGAATTCTTGTGATAGAATTCGAACTTCTCGCCGACCTGTACGTTTTCTCCGACGATCTCCTCGATGGGAAAAACGAACTTCTTACCGATAGTTGTGTGAAACTCAATTCCCTGCAGTGAGAGATAGGCGTGTCCGGTGTTTATCTTCTTGAGGGGGCGGGTGCGGTATCCACGCAGCAGGACGGCCGGTCCCTCTTCGAGCAGGATCTTTTCCCGGTCATGCTGTTCGCTCAGATACTCCTGAAGATATTCGAGCTGCCAGCTGTTCCAGTCGGTGATCGAGTTGAATACCAGCGGTCCGTTTACCGCCTCGAAAAAACCGTACTCGTTGTGCCTGAAGCCGTACCCGCAGGTCCTGCAGACCGCGGTGTCTCCTTTGGAATGGATCGAAGCAAGACTCTTGCACTTTGGACAGGCGAAGAGGGTGGACTCTATGTATTCTGCAAGGTCCTTGCCCCTGAAGGGAATCATCCGGTCCTTCTGCCATTCCATGTCATCCTGGTAGATGCGCTCTTCCAGAAGCCGCCGGCATTCGTCGGAGTTGATTGATTTCAGTTCTTCCGAGGTGAAGACGAGCTTGTACTCCAGTTCTACCTCACCTCTGCGCATATTGCGGGCCCACCGCGGCTTGGCCAAGTAGCCCCCCTTGATGATGACGCCGACTACGGGAAGTT
>JBNGED010000297.1:0-3793 GCA_049975605.1 Sediminispirochaetaceae bacterium
GAAATGGACCGCCGACAAGGCCATAAAAGCGGCGATAGAAGCTACCACCGCGGCACACGAACTGGGTCTGTACGTGACCTTCTTCCCGGCGGACAGCTCCCGGGCGGGGATCGACTTCCTCCTTGACACCCTCCAGGCTATTGAAGAGGAAGGCCACATGGACGCGGTCGCACTGGTGGACACCTTCGGCGCGTTTTCTCCCGAAGGCGCGGCCTATCGGGTCCGCAGGATGCAGGAACGTTTTTCACAGCCCATCGAGGTCCACTTCCACGACGACTTCGCCCTGGGAACGGCAACCACCATCGCCGGACTGGCGGCGGGAGCTCAGGTCTGTCATGTCTCCGTAAATGGTATCGGTGAACGTTCAGGAGGAGCGGGGTTGGAGACCGTAACGATGGCCCTCGAAGCCCTGTACGGTATCGACACGGGAATCAACACGTCGAAGCTCAAGGAGCTTTCACTCCTGGTGGAGGAGCTGTCTAACTTCAAAATGCAGCCCAACCGGGCGGTTGTGGGTGACCGAATCTTCGGCTGGGAGACCGGCCTGCCTTCAAGCCTCTGGCTGAATGCCAGGGACACCGAGCCCCTGGCGATGCTTCCCTACCTGTGGACCATGACCGGGCAGAACGAGCCGGAGATCTACCTCGGAAAGAAGAGCGGCAAGGACAACCTGAAAAAATGGCTCGCGGACAATAAGCTCTCCATAGCGGAGGAAAAGGAAGGCGATTTGCTGGATATGGTAAAGAGCCTCTCCATCGAACTGAAAAGGGACCTCACACGGGATGAATTCAAGGATCTTGTAAAAAAGGTCGCATCTGCTGAGTAATCTGCAGCAGTACGGATACATACTTATCAAAAGGAGTGTTTCATGGCGGATTCACAATTGAATGAAGCGAAGCGCGGTAATTTTACCTCCAGCATCGGCTTCGTACTGGCCACCGCCGGTTCGGCGGTCGGTCTGGGCAACCTGTGGCGTTTCCCCTACATGACGGGCACCATGGGCGGCGGCGCATTTGTATTGGTCTACCTGCTCATCATGGTCGTAGTTGGCGTCAGTCTTCTCCTGGTGGAATTCACCGTGGGAAGAAGCGGGAAGGCGAATGCGGTTGACAGCTACCGTAAAATCAGCCCCAAGATGGTGTGGATAGGATATCTGGGCTTTTTCTCGGCCTTCATCTTCCTGTCCTATTTTTCGGTGGTCGGCGGATGGACGATTCATTACGTCCTCAGTTCACTTACCGGTCTTTTCAAGCTCAGCCCGGATGAGATGGGCGGTTTCTTCGGCGGCTTTATCAGCAATCCGATCATACCGCTTATCTATCATCTGATATTCATGAGTGCGACGGTGTACATCATCGCCAGCGGCATCGAGCACGGTATCGAGAAATGGTCCAAGATCCTGATGCCCGCCCTCTTTGTCATGATGCTGATCCTCGTGGTCCGGTCGTTGACTCTGCCCGGCGCTATAGCGGGAGTCGGCTGGTACCTCAAACCGGATTTCTCAAAGATCAATCTCAGCGTCATCGTCGCCGCCCTCGGTCAGGTCTTCTTCTCCCTGAGCGTCGGTATGTCCGGTATGGTCACCTACGCCAGCTATCTCAAACGGAAGGACAACCTGCCTAAGACCGCTCTCCAGGTCTCCCTCACCGATACCGCGGTAGCCCTGGTGGCCGGCTTCATGATTTTTCCGGCCATCTTCGCATTCGGCATGGAACCCGGGCAGGGTGTCGGACTCATGTTCATTACTCTCCCGACCCTCTTCAGCCAGATGCCTCTGGGAGCGGTATTCTCCTTCATCTTCTTCATACTGGTATTCATCGCAGCCCTGACGAGTTCGATCTCCATCCTTGAGATGCCGGTGGCATACATTATCGAGAAGAAGAACATGGCCAGGCCGAAGGCAGCGATCCTGGTCGGAGGCATCTCCTTCGTTCTCGGTATCGCGGTATCCTTCAGCTTCGGTATCTGGGGCAACTTCACCGTCTTCGGACAGAACATCTTCGGTCTCTTCGATTACTTCGGAAGCAACATCAGCCTGCCTCTGGGCGCGCTCGGCGCATCCATAGCGGTCGGCTGGTTCTGGAACAAGAAGGGCGCCACCGATGAGATCACCAACGGAGGCGAGCTCGCGCAGGTCAGCGGAGTGGCGAACACCTGGTACTTCCTGGTGAAATACATCATTCCGATCTTCATCTTCGTGATTTTCCTGTCCAGCATCGGTCTGCTCGCATTCTAAGCTGCTGATTCATCTGGGGAAAAAAAGAGGGCTGCCTGGTTCGTACCGGGCAGCCCTTTTTCAGGTGCAGGCTGATTACTGATCCGCACCGAACTTCCGTGCATACCGGCCGTCGGCCCTCCAGACGGAACAGCTGTCGGTGAAGTACTTCCGCACCTGTTCCGGTGTGGGAGGCGTCGGCGCTTCCGCACGGGTCTGATAGGTGAAGGCGGCCTGCACGAAGGCGGGCCCCATGGTGATAATCAGGTGCGTGAGGTGAGCGCAGCCCTTCGTGCCCCCGACCCGCGCAAGGACGGACCGGGTAAATCCGGAGGCTATACTGAGACCGATGAGGCTGCGGTATTTCTCCCGCAGCTCTCTGCATTCATCATGGGGTACATCCTGGAACTCGACATCGATATCCTCGATGCGCATCGTTGCTGCAGCTACCGTCAATCGGGCGCGGATGGTGTGAAAACGTCCTGCCGGTATCGTAGTACCTTCGAATCCGGTGAAATCCATGAACCGGTCGTCCCTGAGTTCTCCCTCGATGACGAGGGTTTCCCCGTCCTTTTCAACAGTCTTCATCTCGATGTGCCGGGCGGCGACCTCGCTTCGGACCGGAGTTGTCCGCTCGGCGGGTTTGTTGTCGTGTGCTTGCATGAGGCGATTGTACCGGAATTACCGGTTTTCGTCACGCCTTCGAACAAGCGTACTCCGCCGGTCTGCGGCCGGTGACTGCTTCTCTGCGGATACCAGCAGTATCAAAACCGCCACTGTACTCCTGCTCCGAGATAGTGGAACATGCTGAAGGTATAGACCGAGCCTCCGCCGTCGGAACCGCCTTCCAGAAGCCGATAGCCTATCCGCAGATCAAGGTCGGGCTGTGGAGAATATATGAGGGCGAGAAGGAAGTCCTCCGCCCGGCCCTGCGGGGCTGCAAGACCGTCTCCCTTCAGCAGGAGGGAGAACTGCGGAGCGAAGATCCACTGCGCCGAGAGGTGTATCAGGGGCACGAAGCCGAGGTCGGTACGCTTCGATTCGGTGCTTCCGTCGTCGAGAGCGATGTAGGCGTCCCTGATCTTTCCGGTCAATCCGGCGGCCAGTTCGAAACGCGGTCTATCCAGGAAGGTGTAGGCATAGGTGAGCCGGTAGCTGTTGAACTTGTAGTTGCCGGTCAGGGGAGTACCTGCCCCGAATGTCTCTCCAAAAAAATCTATATCTTCCGCGGCGGTTCCGGTACTCTCAACGAGGAGCGGCGCGTAGAGTCCGAATACCGAGTGACGCCCCAGATCGACCCCTGCCTGGAGCCGGTAGTACCAGACGGCGTCGGGGGTCAGGTCCTCGGCGAGGGAGAACCTGGTACCGGTGTCGGCGGGAATCTGCACATCGTTGTAGCCGGTGAAGGCGGCGCCGGATTCGGCGTCGATCCAGAATGAGAGAGGCGCCGCGGCGAGCTGCACGGCGGGGGCTGCGAGGAGCAGTACGAGAGCGGTGAGAGCGATGCTTGTCTTTAGCTTCATGAGAACCTCCTGAGATAAATGTAGTAAAAGACAAGGGTAAAAAAAATAAAAAATT
>JBNGED010000298.1:0-3787 GCA_049975605.1 Sediminispirochaetaceae bacterium
CTCCTCCCCCCTGCCTCCCGCGGAATGCTTCAGGTACTCGGCGGCGATGGCGATCGCCGGGGCCGTGTTGCGGGCAGCCGGTTCGGGGATCACCTTGATCCGCTCCGCTCCGGAGCCGATCTTGCCGCATTCGGCGAGGATCGGTTCGAGCTGGTCCTTCAGCGTAATGATGATGACGTCTCCCCTGATGCCGAGGGCCAGGGCCCGCTCGATCGTCAGCTGGAGAAGACTCTTTCCTTCCTCCACCGGGATGAACTGCTTGGGAAGCTTCGAATTGGATGCAGGCCAGAGCCGGGTCCCCGACCCGCCTGCCAGTATCAGTACATGGTCGACCATGGGTCCTCCTTTCGGTTCCTGACTCTATTGTATTAAAAAAAAGGCCGGGCTTCAAACCGGGGCAAGTCCAGGGGCGCTGTTGGGCTGGCTGTCCCGCCGCCCGTTACACATCACGAATTTATGTTCATTATATTAAACTTATTCTTGACCGCGGCGAAAAGCTCACGTACAATACAAGTAAAGAAGGAGGATGCTTATGGCGAAAGGTTTCACCCTGGCGGTCCTGCCATGGGTCTATATCGGAAAGTACACGGAAGATGAAAAGTGGGTCGGAAAGTTCGATGAGAAGCCGCATAAAACTCCGGCTGAAGAAGCAGCTATGAGCGACGACGAGCGTGCAGCGCTGCAGGAACAGCGCAACTCCTTCCCGGAGCTTCCGCTGGTGAACTACACCACCCAGTACGGGATGGGATGCTTTGAAGGTATGAAGGCTTTTCCCCAGAAGGATGGAACTCTGAAACTGTTCCGGCCGGACCAGAACGGCCAGCGGTTTCATGACTCGATGATCGGTCTGAAGAGTCCCGGCTTCCCGGTGGATATGTTCGTCGATGCCGCCAAAGGAGTGGTCAGAAGGAACCAGGGCCTCGGCTTTGCTCCGACCTACGATCCCTCGTGGGAGAAAGACGACTTCCTTTCGGCCGAGTCAATCTACATACGGCCCTTCAGCTACTCCGAACCGGCCATCGGTCTCGGTATCAGCCTGCATCCGTGGGTGGTCTTTGCTTCCACCCAGGTAGGGGCCTATTTCAAGCCGGGCAATCACAAGGGGCTGGTGACCGACAAGATACGGGCATTCAAGGGCGGTACCGGCTGGATCAAATGCGACGCCAACTACGTGGTTCCGATCCTGGCCAAGAAAGAGGCTGAAGCGCAGGGATACATGGAAGCCATCTTCCTCGACGCGGAGAGCCGCACCTATCTGGAAGAGGGTTCCTCCTCCAACATCTTCGTACTGCTGAAGAACGGCACCCTGGTCACCCCTGATCTCGGGGACACCATCCTGCCGGGTATCACCCGCAAGACGATCCTTCAGATCGCCGGAGATATGGGGGTCAAGACCGAGGAGCGGAAGATCAGTATCCAGGAAGCGATGCAGGAAGGCAAGGAGTGCTTCGTCTCCGGCACCGCCGCGGGTCTCAGCTACATCGAGTCCATCACATACAACGACTCAACCGTCGTCTTCAACGAGGGCAAGATGGGCGAACTGTCCGAACAGCTCCTGCTGACGCTCAAGGGTATACAGTACGGCAAGATCGAGGACAGACACGGCTGGATGTTCCCGATAGATTAGAAAAAATACCGGTAAATATATAAATACGGCTGGTCCTTTCCATGTAATGGGGGGCCGGCCGTTTTTTTGACGGGGCGGCGCCTTTTTTTTACATCCTCTTTTTTTACATCCCCAGCTCGAGCCGGCGCATGTCGATGGGTATGTCGGTGTAGATCTGCAGGTCGTAATCCCGCTGCGGATAGAGGAGATTGCGCTGGTTGACGTAGGCCAGATTGGAGAGTCCCGTCCGTTCGAGGGTATCTGGATTGCGTGTCAAACGGTCGAAGTACCGGCTGGATTCGGAGAACTGCACCATTGCCCGGGAGTAGTACTCGGCCAGTCCGGTCTTCCGGTACAGATTGTAGTAGGTGACGCCGAGATTGTTGCTGGCCCTCATGAGATTCTCCACCAGCGCCCGATGGTCCTGCCGCTCGTCGATGAGCAACGGTACTTCCCGCGCCAGCTCCTGACCCAGCAGTTCGACGAGGTGGGAGTAGTAGCCCTGAGAGGACTGGTAGTTGCCTCGTCTGAAGAGAGTGTTGGCGGTGGCGTACATCAGGTTCCGGTTCGTGGAAAAAGATCCTGCGGACCGCTGGAACTTCAGCAGGGCCAGCCGGTATTCGCCGTTCCGATATGAGATGAATCCCTGCTTGTACTTCATTTCCGGCGAGTCAAAACCGTTCCGCTCGGCCTGTTCGTAGTACTCTTCCGCTTCGCCGTACTCGCCGCTCTGGTAGTAGTATATGTCCGCCAAATCGGCATAAATTTTTCCCAGCACGGGGGAGGCCTGGATCAGACGGCGGTCGAGGGACTGTTCGTACAGCTGGATCCCCTGATCGTACTGCGCCCGGGCGTCCAGGTACTTCCGCTGCCCGTAGAGCAGCTCTCCGTACCGCCGGTGGGTGTCGATCTTCATCTCGATCCGTTTCTTCGTCAGGGGAGAAATATTCTGCATGAGGTTGAGGGTGTGGCTCAGGGCCTTCTCCTCATCGAATCCCTCTTCCGTCCTGTGGAAGAACCTGGCCAGCTGGTAGTGAGTTTCCGGCAGGGTGTCATCCACGTTCTTCGCCCTCAGGAGTACATCGCGCACGTCCTCCAGGCGGTTCTTGTCTATCAGGTAGCCGCCGAGTTCGGTGTACGCTTGGGGGTCCACTTCAACCTTGGGCCGGACGTCGTAGTATTTTTTCAGATTCAGGACCTCATCCTGATTGTCGGTCCGGATAAAATAACGGAGCATCCGGAAAAGGAGGACGTCGCTCACCCCGTAGTTCTCCATGAGCACGGCATACATGAAACGGGCCCGGTCGTATTTCTGCGGGTCCTCTTCGCCCCACTCGAGATAGGTATCCCCTAGCAGGAGGCTCGCCTCGTAATCCCGGGGTTCCTCGTTGAGGAATTCCTCCAGAATACCGGCGGCTTTGGGATAATTGGCCAGGTTCCTGAGCTCCAGTTCCGCGTACGCGAGGGTTCCTTCCTTGTCGAGGGGGAAATAATCCAGCAGCTGTTCATACTTCTCCTCCGCAAGGGTCCACTGCTTCTGTTCCTCATAACCCTCGGCGTACCGGAAGAACTGCTTCCGCATGACCATTTGATCGAGTCCGCGCTGGAAGTAGCTGTTCGCGGAGAGGTATTCCCGTTCTTCGAGCTGTTCGTAACCCTGGTTGTAGAGATGGAGGGCGTAGAGCGGCCGGTACACGAAGCGGATTCCCAGGAATATGAACAGGCCGACGACGGCTGCGCTGAGTACGATGGTCCGCAGCATGGGGAAAATACGGTAGCGGAAGGCGTAGGCGAAGCTCTCCTTCTCCGCTTCAAAGGCCGCCCCTGTCTTTTTTTCGTACTGGCTCGGGATCCAGATCCGCCGGCCGGTAATTCTACTGGCTATCTGGGCGATCTCTTTCGCGCTCTTGCGCTGAACGAGGGCTTCAATCAGGCTCCTCAACGGGGGTCCCGAAAGACCGCGTTCGCCAATCTGCTCCTCGATGATGAGCTTCAGGTTCCGCGGCAGGGTGAGGAGGGTCTCTCCCATGGTCTTGAACTCTTCATCGGAGAGCTGAATGGGGGCCTCTTCCTCTCCTGCCACGGGGGCGCCGGCTTCTTCAGGAGCTGCTGCTATCTCCTGTTCTCCCTCTTCGAGGACCCCGAACTCCTCGCCGAGGTCTCCGAGGTTGAACTCGTCGA
>JBNGED010000299.1:0-3777 GCA_049975605.1 Sediminispirochaetaceae bacterium
CCACTATCAAAGTGAAGAATACGATGCCGCTGTAGAGAACTATGAGCGCCTGGCTGATACTTTTCCGAAGAGTTACCTTGCGCCTATTTCGCTGATGAGCGCGGCAGCTGCCTGGGAACAGCTCGGGGATTACGAATCGGCAATCGCGGCCTACCGCCGTGTCAGTGATGAATATTCCGACAGCTTCCCCTCCGTCGCCTACGCGTTGGTTTCCATCGGCAGACTGTACGAAAGAACGGGGCAGGCGGATGAGGCCATCGAAGCGTACAATGAGGTGGTCGACAATTTTTCAGGAAGTAGTTGGACAAATATTGCACAGGACCGTATAATTTACCTTGAGACTGCGAATTAAGACTCTTTAGTATTCGGGGGTGTTCTATGTCTGATAACGGGAAGAAAATAAAAAAGAGATCGAAGCTGTTCGAAGTGAAGTACTTCGGTTTCGTGATCGCCCTCGTAATTATCCTTCTCTTCCTCGCATTGGACGCAGGCACAAGTATTTTCGAGAATCTGGAAGTGAAAGTGCTCGATGTTCACTTCCGCTACAAAGACCTTTTTCAGAGTCAGGAAGTCCAGGAAGGCGTCAAAGTCGTTCAGCGGAATCCGAAGATATCCAGCGATATACTGATCGTCGGGATCGACTTCCGCACTCTGACGAAGATTGGACGCTGGCCTTTTCCCCGGTACACCCACGCAGACCTTATTAACACTTTCACCAGAATACAGGACCAGCAGAGCCGCGAACGGGCTGTTCTGCTGGATATTTTCTTCAATGAACCTGCAGATAATGCCGTGAACGACGGTATTCTTGTAGACAGTATTCGGCAGAACGGAAGGATATTTCTCGAGACACTGCTGGACGAGGCCCCCCCTCCGCCCGAAAAGGTCGAGGACTTTCTCAAGCGCCATGAAGCGCTCACTTCAGTCTACGGTGAGATTGAAAGTATAGAAGGGCCGTGGGAAGCCCTGCCGGCCTTCTACGGCGTGCAGCCGCCTCTCAAGCCGTATTCGGAAGCAGCAGCAGGTTACGGACATGCCAACTATTTAAAGGATGTCGATGAAGTATTCAGGCGGCAGCCGATGCTTGCCAAGTATTCAGAGGATATCGAGCAGTTCCCTTTCCGCACTCTCACGGTTGGGACCGAACTCGACAGGGAGAACTTCGAGCGCCTGGCGTGGATAGACAAGGACGGCCGTGAACACCAGATCCCGTATCCTCTGACAGACCAGATTCTGGACGGTCTCCTCCGCGAGCTGGAATCAAACGCCCCTGTCAAGACGGTTGATTCGAACAACGACGGAGAACCCGACGATTCATACTTCGTGATCCACAAATTCAAGGACCACTTCGTACCCGCGATTACTCTCTCCCTTGCCCTCGAATACTTCAACAGAGACCTTGATGATATCGAGATTGTACTCGGTGAGTATATCAGGATACCTTCTCCCCAGTACTACAATATGGAGAAGGGCGTGTGGGAACCGTACAGGCTCCAGACTGAAGCGGCCGATGTCGATGATGAGGGAAACATTATCGAGGAAGCCGGCTACCGTGTTGTTGAAGAGATCAGCATTCCCATCGACGAGAAGGCAAATATGCTGGTCAACTTCATGGGACCGCCCTCGTTCTCTTCTCCAGGGGCACGTCAGACCTTTCCGGTCCGCTCGTATGCGGGCTATGCGTCCAATCCTCCGGGACCCGATCCGAACGAATGGCCCCGGACGAGAGCACTCGGCAACAAGATCATAATGGTCGGTTCCTTCGCCCGTGGTATGGCGGCGGATCACAAGCCGACTCCCTTCGGTCTCATGTACGGGGTAGAGGTCCACGCCAATGCCCTGAATACCATCCTGATGGACAACTTCATTCATCATGTTCCGTACTGGGTAGATCTTGCCGTGCTCATAGGTCTCGTACTCGTCATAACGATCTTCGCTTCCCGCCTGTCGACATTGTATACTTTTATTTCCACCTTCGTGATTATCCTGGCGCTTTTCGTGACGACCTCGATAATTTTTGACAGACAGGCGCTTATCCTGGAGTTCTCGGAACCTGCTCTTGCTGTTCTGATCGCCTTTCTGTCGATCGTCGTATATCGTGAGATGACAGAGTCACGTGACAAACGCAGGATCCGCAACATGTTCGGTACCTACGTGAGCCCCAGGGTCGTAGATCAGATCCTCGATAATCCTCCCGAACTCGGCGGCGTAGACAAGGAGATAACCGTGTTTTTCTCCGACATCCGCGGTTTTACTACGATATCGGAGAGAATGAGTCCACAGGAGCTGGTAAAGATACTCAACCAGTACCTCACAGCCATGACGGACATCATACTCAAGTATGAAGGAACCCTCGACAAGTATGAAGGCGACGCGATCATGTGCTTCTGGGGAGCGCCGCTGCCGCAGGAAGACCATGCGCTGCGGGCCTGCAAGTGCGCCGTTGAGCAGATGGAAGCCCTCCGCGATCTCAACAAGAATATTCCGGAAGAGTTCAATCTCGATATTGGTATCGGAATCAACTCCGGACGGATGACGGTCGGCAACATGGGTTCCATGCAGAGGATGGATTACACTCTGATCGGCGACAATGTCAATCTCGGCGCTCGTCTCGAAGGGACCAACAAGCAGTACCTGACCAACATCATCATCAGCGAGAACACCTACGGCCTCGTTAAAGACCAGGTGGTAGTCCGGGAGCTGGACAACATCCGCGTGAAGGGCAAGAACAAGCCTGTCCTTATTTACGAACTGATAGACACTATCGGCAACCCGAACCTGGTACACGGCGGCCCTGCTAAACAGAAGGAAGCCGTCATCGAAAGTGCCGAAGAATAGAGTAGGGGACGGTCCCGAACATACCATGAAGCGCTCATCTTTCAAACATTCCATCGCAGAATTCACTGGCGCCGCGCTTCTATCAGGCGCCGTACTCCTGGTTCTCTTTCTGTCCGCCTGCGGCATACCCCAGTATCCCTATCTGTATCCGCCGGAGGCGTCCGGTTATCCCGCAGTCGGTTTTACGCACGACTCCGATAACCGCTCATTAACCTTGGGTGAAGGTCCTTTTGTCGGGTATGATATCTATTATAAATTCTACAAGGATGATCCCTATACATCATCCACCGCAATAAATGAAAAGAACAGCTATTTCAATTCCTCTTCGGCTTTCAAAGCAATCGCTTACGACAATGAGAGTCTCAATTCAACTGTCTACAACAATGGATTTCGGAAGCTTATCATTGCCGACGACAGTACGTCTTCTAATCCTTCCGATAGAGTAAATCAGTTGATCATAAACGAAAACGAGATTTCAAAATCTTTTGAGGTGTCTTTAACAGATGATAATCTAAATGATATTGTAAAATTAGCTATTGATTATATTGATGAAGCAGATCCTTCGGTAAAATATGTGTATAGAATCGCTTCCGAGGCTGCTCAATATAAATCTTTTCTTCCCTTCGATGATACAAATTACGAACCTGGTACTGATACTGATTTTGAAAATTTCACAACCGAAGACCTGCAAAGCACTATCTATGTTGCATTCTTCGCCGTCACCTACGGAAGAGACGATAACGGCGTAGATATCTTTTCAAACTATTCATCTGATGGTATGGTATATATCGGAAGTTTTGAATTTAACTAATAAGCATTATCAGCTGTATACTTTTTTATAACGCGGAGCATCATTATGGTTAGCTACTATTTCAACATCGGCCTGATCTACTTTATCATCGGATTCGGCGCCGCACTCATGTGTTACTATGTCTTCAG
>JBNGED010000300.1:0-3765 GCA_049975605.1 Sediminispirochaetaceae bacterium
GACCAGGCCCGACCAGGCCCGGTCGGGCCGCCGCGGTAGCATACGGTACTTCCGGCCGCTCCCAAACTTCCAGAAGATCAAAAAACAAAAATTTGCTTAAAAAAATTTTGCAAAATTTAAAATAATTTGGTAGAATGATAGGGTCATTAAGATTGTTGCGATCCCGCATTGTATGAATGCGACGAATATAGAATAATAACCGCTCTACTACATCATCAACATATCGCGTCTGCAAAAGCAGGGCAACAAGCTTCGTGACAGGAAATACGAAAAGGAGATAGTAATGCTTTCAGAAAGTTTGCTTGCCACACGAACGAAGAACATGGGATCCAGCGCGATCCGCGAGATTTTAAAGGTCGTTGCAAAACCGGGCATTGTGTCCCTCGCAGGCGGAATTCCCGCCCCCGAGGCTTTTCCCATGCAGCACATCAACAAGCTCACCCAGCTGGTGCTGGAAAAATACGGCAGCACCGCTCTGCAGTACGGCACCACCGAAGGGTTCATGCCCCTCCGGGAAGCCCTGGTAGACTACTTCAAGGGACTCGGCATCACCGCGACCGCCGAAGAGATCAACATTACCACCGGTTCCCAGGGCGTCCTGGATTCCCTGGCGAAGATCTTCATCTCTCCCGGAGACCCTCTGGCAGTGGAAGCCCCCACGTACCTCGGCGCCATTCAGGCCTTCAACCCCTACGAGCCGAACTACGTGCAGATGGAGACCGATGAAGACGGTCTGATCCCCGAGTCCATGGAGGAGGTCATCAGGAAGCACCATCCCAAGATGGTCTACCTCATCCCGACCTTCCAGAATCCGACGGGAAGGACCATACCTGTCGAACGGCGTAAAAAAATCGCTGAGATCGCCAAGGCCACCGACACCCTGGTGATCGAGGACGATCCCTACGGACAGCTCCGGTACCGCGGCGAGTTCCAGACGCCGATCAAGGTCTTCGCCCCCGATCACGTGATCTACTGCGGTACCTTTTCGAAGATATTCGCTCCGGGGCTCCGCCTGGGATTCTACCAGGCCCCGAAGTTTGTCCGTGAGTGGCTCGTGAAGGCCAAGCAGGGCGTGGACCTCCACACCAGCTCCCTCTCTCAGACCCTGGCCACCGAGTTCCTCAACGGCGGATACCTCGAGAACCATCTGCCCAATATCATCGAGCTCTACCGGCCGAGACAGGAAGCCATGCTCAACGCGATGGACAAATTTTTCCCCGACTCCTTCACATGGTCCAAACCGGAAGGCGGCATGTTCATCTGGGCCGAAGGACCGAAGGGCATGAACATACTGGAGCTCTACAATGAAGCGATCGAGAACCATGTCGCCTTCGTCCCCGGCAAATATTTCTACACCGAGAAGGGTGCCGGCGAAGAGACCATGCGGCTGAACTTCACCATGGCGGATGAAGAGACCATAACCGCCGCCATAGAGCGTCTTGCACAGGCAATGAAGAAGGTGGTGACCCGATAAACCCCCGATACACTTTTTTTCCCCGCGGTGCGGAAGTGCTGCGGGGCTTTTTTTTGTATTGCAGCCCGGACAGCCTTACAGTATGATTGGAGCAACTTCAGAGAACGACCGGAGGATGTCATGTACCGAACAGGATGGATGAAAAAAAGTGCTGCTGGACTGGTCCTCTTTTTTCTACTATCAGGCACCGCGCTCCTGGCGAACGGCACCTCGGAGAGCCGATCCACTCCATCCGGCACGGCCGGGAAGATCACCGTACTGATCCCGGATTGGCACAAAGATCTCTTTGAAGCCGCTGCTGAATACCATATGGAAATGAACCCCGCAACTGAAGTCGAAGTCATAGTGTCGGACGCCCGGCAGTACAATGAGCGCTTCACCGTCATGATTGCGGCGGGGACACCGCCGGATATGTTCGTGCCCTGGATGAACCTGCAGCTCGATTGGATTGCCGACGATATCGATGAGCGTCTGTACAAATTCGGCGAGCGTGAAATAGCCGCGTCACACTATCCAGATGTACTGCGGCTCTGTCTCGAGGCGGACCCCTATTCTCTGCCGATCACGGTTGATGCCTTCGGAATGGCGTACAACAAAGAACCTTTTCAAAGGGGCGGCTTCAGATATCCTGAAAGCATGACATGGGCGGAGCTGATCTACGCTCTGCAGGATTTTAAGGAATACGGCGATGTACCTGTCGCCGCCGATAAGTCTACGGCGATGCCGCTTTTCAGACTGCTTACAGCAAGCGATATTGAGTCGGACAATCCGGGTTATTTTAATTCCTGGGGCGCACGGGAGGTCAGTTTCGAGTCGCCGGCCGTGATGCAGATGGCCGGGAAGATTGCGATGCTGAACTCTTTTTTCCCGGGGCTCTCTTCAACGAGGCAGTACGGGACTGCATGGGACGAGTTTTTCAAGGAGAAGAAGGGAGCTGTGGCGTTCACACTGTTTCAGTTGTACAGGAACAGGAGCAACGGCGACCCGGACTTCGGTTTTGCCCCATTCCCGGCAGGATACGGGCGGGAACATGCCGTCTCACTGTACGAAAGTGCAAGCGTCGCTCTGATGAAAACGAACGAAGCCAGGCTGCGTTCTGCGCTTGATTTTCTGGAGACCATCACTTCTGAGGAATTTCAAGCGGAGCTGGAGCCTCACTTGAGATTCGGATCGCTGTGGAGTGATGAAACCGCGGCAGGTGATGATGAACTTTTCCGTCTCATTGCCTCAGCGGATTATGTGAATGTGCCGTTCAGTAATTTTTATGCAAGTGGAGAGGTGAAGGAACTTCAGTCTGCCTTGTACGCCGAGACCCGAAGGCTGGTCGACGGCGAGCACAGTCCGGCTCGGTATATTTGGATGATGGAAAAGAAGGCTGAAGAAATTGTCGGGCCGCTGACCCGGGGAGCCCGGCGCTATGATGGGGCTGAACTTGATCTGGCGTTGACCCGCCTGCAGCAGGAGACCGGAATCGATGTCTCCATCGCCGCAGCGGGAGCCGCGGGAGCATCCGGGGCGGCGCAGAGTTCCAGGCCGGCGGATAGTTCCCATTCGGCGGGGACATCTTCCCCCCGCGAAGCCGAAAAGCCCCGCGACACCGACGGCCCCCGGATTACTATCATTTATCCGGAAGTCGCCAGCCGCGGCGTAGACGTGGAGCCTCAAATCAAGGAGCTGCGGATCATCGGCCGGGTGGCCGATTCGAGCGGGATCTTCGAAGTCACCGTCAACGGGACGGAAGCGGCGGTCGGAAGCGACGGTTCCTTCAAGGCGGATGTCCGTCTGGCTTATGGCGAGAACCGCTTTACCGTGACCGCCGAGGATGTGCACGCCAACCGGACCGTCCGTTCTTTTACGATCGAGCGCGCCACCGAAGCCCAGGGTTTTTCCGCCCCGTCGGAAGCTCTCTCAGCCGGGCGGGGAAGCGGCGAGACCGGCGGAGAGTATCACGCCCTTCTGATCGGCATCGAGGAGTATGCCGACCGGAACATCAGCCGGCTGCAGTATCCCATCGACGACGCCTCCGAACTCGGCGGCCTGCTGACGCGCTCCTACACCTTCGACAGACCGAATGTCACCTACCTGCGCAATCCAACCCGGCAGGAGATCCTCAGACAGTTCGAGACCCTTCGGCGTTCCCTGGGACCGGACGACAACCTCCTGATCTACTACGCCGGTCACGGCTACTGGGACGAACAGATGCGTCAGGGCTACTGGCTGCCGGTGGACGCCCGCAAGGACGACCGGACCAACTGGCTCTCCAACAGCACCGTCACCGACTACCTGCGGGC
>JBNGED010000301.1:0-3750 GCA_049975605.1 Sediminispirochaetaceae bacterium
GAGGATGGGATACTATCTGGCGATAAATCCCGGCGACGTCAGTGAAGAGGTGGAGGGCGAAACGACTACCGATCCGGCCTTCGGCCTGCCGGCTCTCTGGATTTCCGAAGAGAAGAGAGAGGAAGCCGAACGCGCCGGCTACACCGTTGTCGACAGCCCGTCCGTCATCGCAACGCATCTGACGGAGATTATCAAGCGGCATGCACATGAGATGCTCGGCCGTCAGGAAGTGAAGTCGATTCTGGATGCACTGCGGGAGGATTATTCGGCGGTAGTAGACGAAGTCAACAAAGGCCTCAGTCTGGGCGAAATTCAGAAAGTTCTCCAGGCCTTATTGCAGGAGCGTGTCTCCATACGTAATATGGTGCCAATTCTGGAGACCCTGGCAGATTACGCACCGATTTCGAAGAATACCGCCTTCCTCGTGGAGAAGGCCCGTCAGACTCTGGGACGGCAGATATGTCTCCAGTACACCGATGATGATAGGGTTCTTCGCGTTCTGACTGTAGAACCGTCCCTCGAGCAGGAGATTATCGACTCCAAAGTGGAGACGCCGCAGGGGCCGGTGGCCTCACTCGAGCCGTCAACGCACAGGGCATGGATCAACGCGGTGATAAACGCGGTCCATCAGATACAGCAGCAGGGACATCTTCCGGTCATACTGTGCTCGGAAGCTGCCAGGCGGCTGGTGAAACAGAGTATCGAACGGGACTTGCCCGATGCAGCGGTGCTTTCGGTACCCGAAGTGGTAAAGGACGTGACTACCGAAGGACTGGGTGAAATTGTACTCGAGATGCAGGAACAGCAGCAATAATTCTAAAAGGATTGTACAGAGGTAGCGTATGCAGTATTTTACCGAACAGGCTCCGACCCATCATGAAGTGCTTGACAAGATCAAACAGAAATATGGTGAGAGAGCGAAGATTCTGACTCACAGAACAGTGAGAATCGGAGGATTCATGGGCTTCTTCGCAAAAGAGGGTGTGGAGATGACCGGATACGTAATCCAGGAATCACAGGCCAAACAGAAGGCCAGGGTCCAGGAAGAGAAGCAGAAGATACTGGAGAGCGTACGCGGAGATAAAACCCTGCAGCAGGTACTCGAAGAGGTCCAGTCGCTCCGCAAGCAGATTGAGACCGGAGGTACCATCAGCAGGGATGCTGCGGCTGTACATCCAACAATCGACCAGGTGAGCGAGGTCCTTTCCGCCAACGAGTTCTCCTATTCATTCATACAGATGATTACCGAACGGATTCGGCAGGAGCTGTCGTATGAAACCCTCGAAGATCCGCAGGAGGTCCTCTCCAGAGTCCTCGAATGGATCGGAGAGTATATTGTGATCCAGAAGGAAGACCAGGACCGGCGCTCTAAAACCCTCGTACTGGTTGGACCCACCGGTGTCGGCAAGACGACTACCATTGCGAAGTTGGCAGCCATTAACAGTCTGGGGAGCAAAGGCGAGCGTTCAAAGGATGTACGGATAATAACGATAGACAACTACCGGATAGGCGCCAAACAGCAGATAGAGACCTATGCTGAAATCCTGCAGGTCCCTTTCAGCAGCGTAGAATCATTCCAGGAGCTGAAAAAACAGATGATCCTGTTCGAGGATGCGGACCTCATCCTGATCGATACGATTGGCAAAAGTCCCAAGGATTACATGAACCTGGCCAAGATGCGGGAAATTATCGACGGCTGCGGAGGGACTGCCGAGATCCATCTTGCATTGAGCGCTACGACGAAGATCTCGGACCTGCGGGAGATCCTGCAGCAGTTCGAACCCTTCAATTATACCGCGGTCGTCCTGACCAAACTCGACGAGACAATGCGTATCGGGAATCTCATAAGTATTCTGTACGAAAAGGGTAAAAAGTTGTCCTTCCTTACCGATGGGCAGCGAGTTCCCGAGGATATCGAAAGGGCCAACCGTTTGAGGCTTCTCAAGACACTCGAAGGTTTCCCGGTGGACACGATCAGGCTCAAACAGAAATTCGAAGAATATAACTACGCGGGGACCTATTCTGCTGATTCGGATATGAAGGACGCGGTCACGCCGGCCGAGCAGCAACAGCTGTACAGTATCGGCACCGAAATGACAAAAACGAAGTGGGGTGAAAAATGACGGACCAGGCTGAACAGCTGCGTGAGATAATGAAGAGCAAAAAGGACGAAAACGGAGAGAGGGTGAGCGGCAAGACGCGCATCATTGCCATATCAAGCGGCAAAGGCGGTGTCGGTAAGACCAATATATCCATCAATCTGGCCCTTGCGTACGCGCAGCTGGGGAAAAAAGTGATCGTTATGGATGCCGATCTCGGACTTGCAAACGTGAATGTAGTGCTTGGAATAATTCCCAAGTACAACCTGTATCATTTGATCCGGAAACAGAAGCGCATGAATGAGATAATAATGCAGACCGATTACGGCATCGATATCGTCGCGGGGGCATCCGGTTTTTCCAAAATTGCCAATCTCAATGATGAGGAAAGGGAGAGTTTCATTGAAGAACTCTCATCACTTTCGGATGCGGACATCATAATTATTGATACCAGCGCGGGTGTTTCGATGAATGTCCTGGGATTCATCGCGGCTGCGGATGATGCCATAATCGTCACAACACCCGAGCCTACTGCTATTACCGATGCGTATGGTATAATCAAGATAATCGCGACCGAGATAGAAAACATGGATCTGGGTCTGAAACTGATTGTAAACCGGGTCAAGAGCGTGACAGAAGGGAGGAAAATTGCCGAACGGGTGATTAATATTGCCGGACAATTTCTCAACCTGAAGCTCGACTATCTGGGTTATGTGTACGATGATCAGGGGGTTGCCTCGGCGGTGGTGCACCAAAAGCCTTTCCTGGCATCCGATCCGAACGGCAAGGCAGCTATTTGCATCCGGCATATCGTCAGCCGTCTTGAGAATGTCGAATACAAGGAGGGAAGCGGGGTCGGCAGTTTTTTGAAAAGGCTCATCGGGAAAATGTAGTTGTGGGAATATGGACAATATCGTGGTATTATCATAACTGATAGCCATTTACCGTGTTCATGACTGTTGACGGTTGTGCGATATTCTCATAATCTTTGAATAGGGGGTTGGAGGCGTATTTTATGCCTGATAAAAAAATTGTTCTGTGGAGCGCAGTCTTCGCTGCGGTACTGGCTTTTATCTCCGGACTTTTCGGCAGGGTATCGTTCGCCGTCGTGCTCTTTCGCACTCTGCTGGGAGCTGCTGCATTTGGTGCATTCGCATTCGGAGCAGCCTTTCTGCTGAAACAATTTATCCCCGAGTTGTTCGATACGGCTGTTGAATCAGCCCCGGGCGGGCAATCAAGTAAGGACTCGGAGCATGCCGACACCTCCCATACCGGCGGCAATCTTAACATTGTGCTGGAGGGGGAGGAGCCTTCTTTTACGGCTGAAGGGAAGGAGGAAGCTTCCGGTTATACTCAGGCCGGGGACAGTGACAACGAGTTCATCGAAGAGATCCGGGAAGAGGATGCACAGGAGGACGGCGGGGGTGAACAAAAACCGGCATCCGAGAATGCCGTACAGGCTTCCAACTCCGCGGAAACGGGTGATATACTCGATGATTACGGAGATCTTTCGGATGTGGATACCCTTCCGAATCTCGAAGAGTTCTCCGATTCTTTTGAAAGTGTTGCGGCGTCACAGGATGACGACACTTTTTCCGAAAAGAGCCGCAGTTCGGATAATAAAGTCGATATGTTGGAAGGTCAGCATGAT
>JBNGED010000302.1:0-3735 GCA_049975605.1 Sediminispirochaetaceae bacterium
ATAGGGAATCATGCCCCGTATGATATCGTTGGTACTAATCCCGAGTTCAGGCTTGGCCGCACCCTTGAGGAAGAACATGGCGTACGCGAACGGAGGTGTCAGGAAAGACATCTGCAGGTTAACGATTATCATCATCGCGAACCAGAGCGGATCGAATCCGAGCTTGGGAATGATCGGCGCGAGAATCGGGACCAGTACGAATATAATTCCGATCCAGTCGATGAAGGCTCCCAGGATAAAACACACCAGCATGATCATGGCAAAGACAACCCATCGACCGCCGGGGAATCCGAGAATGAATGCTTCCACGACATTTCCGCCGCCGGCGCTCATGAAGACGCTGACGAAGGTGGTGGAACAGCTTGCAATCAACAGGACCATACCGGTCAGCTTGATGGTGCTGAGGGCAACATCCTTGAATACCCGCCAGGTAAGCCTTCGATAGGCCATTGTGAGCACTGTTGCTACAACAGCGCCGACCGCCGCGGCTTCCGTCGGAGCGGCTATACCGAAGTAGATCGCTCCGAGTACCGACAGAATAAGGATACCTGTAGGGGCGACTGTCTGCAGTACCATAAGCGTCTTCTTGGCGAATGATTCATGCCGATCGCTTTCGGGTATCGGCGGTGCCAGCTTCGGCTGAATAAGACAGCGAATCGAGATGTATACCATGTACAGGAACGACAAGGTCAGACCTGGTACGAAAGCTCCCATGAAGAGCTTTCCAACCGAGATACGCGCAACCGGACCATATACTATCAGCATGATGCTCGGCGGGATCAGGATACCCAGCGATCCGCCGGCACAGATAGCGCCGGTAGCCAGGCCTTTATCATACCCGCGTTCCACCATGGCAGGCAGGGCTACCAAGGTAAGCATGGTGATGGATGCGGCGATGATACCGACAGCTGCCGCCATGATCGTTCCGATGATGATACTGACGATCGCCAGACCGCCTCGGAATCCACCGAACCAGAGGTACAATGCCTTGTACATCCTCTCGGCTATACCCGACTTCTCCAGCATGTTCCCCATGAAGACGAACAGCGGTACCGCCATCAGACCATAGTTCGTTACGATCGCGTACACCCGGCTATAGATCAGGTCGAAGGAATTGGGTCCGAACAGCAGGTAGCCGGTGATGACTCCGACTCCGCCGATGGGTATGGCCAGTGGGAATCCCGTCAGGACCCCGATGAAGAGGGTCCCAAACATCAGTATCGTTATGACTTCCGGACTTAATTGGGCAAAAGCTTCAATCATAATAGTTCCTTCTCTTTCATTAAGTAGTAGAGATCACAAAGAAACTGGGCGATGCACTGCAGACCAAAAAGGACGAATCCCAGCACCAGCGCCGTTCGAAACGGTGCTGCCGGTGGAAGCCAGCTGCTTTCGATCATCTTTTCTCCTGTTTCCCATGCACGTATTGCCCACTTGGAACCAACCGTGATGAGCACCAATACCAATGGGAAAAGCATGAGAATTGACATTATGACATCGATCAATGCCTGTCCCCTGCGGGGCACCATTGAATACAGCACATCCACTCTGACGTGGCCGCCCAATTTATGTGTGTACCCCCAGCCGCAGGCACCGATGGTACCCAGCAGCATCTTGGATGTCTCCAGAGCCCAGACGGTAGGGGAGTTGAATACGTAGCGGGATATCACTTCTATGAAGAGCACCGCCACGAGGGCCATGACCAGATATTTCACGATCTGCCCCGTTGCTTCACTTAAGTTAAAGATAGACCGGGTGATCTTTCTCACTATCACCCAATCGCTCTCCTGTGCGTGCGTTACCATTGATTACTCCTGTTACAGATCCGTCCCGCCCTTACGAGCAGGCGGGACGGACAAAATTGGGATCACTCTTACTTGATATCGAACTGTTCGCAGACCTGCTTCCAGGCCATTGCGCTGTCGTAGATCCGCTTGTAGTTTGCATCTTTGGCAGATTCTTCCCGGAAGTACTCCAATGCCTTCTCGTTCAGAAGATCGATGACATCCTGGGGTACCGGTTCCACGATCGTACCGGCATCTCTGTACTGCTGAACAGCATCGGTGTCTCTGTCCACAGTGATTGTGTAGTACTCGCGTGCGATCTGGTCGGTCGCCATGTTGACGATCTGCTTCAGATTGTCGGGAAGATCGTTCCAGACATCGCCGTTGACGTAGATACACTGGGTGTCAGTCGGCGCACGGGACGGAGAAAGATACATGTAGTCGGCGACTTCGTGGAAGCCCATGTCCCAGTTCAGAGACGGGTTGATATACTCGAATGCATCGATAACGCCGCGCTTGGCGGATTCGTAGATCTCGCCGCCGGGCAGGAATACCGGGGTCGCACCCATCTTCGTAAAGATGGCGTTCAGAGCGGTGGTTCCGAGCCGGATCTTGAGACCCTTAATATCTTCCACGGAGTTGATCGGCTTGGTGGAGTGACACCAGACCTCCGCGGGGCTGAGGGTGAGGATTCCGACATAGTGTACGCCGAGTTCATCATACAGCTCCTGCGCCATCACTCTTCCTTCCAGCTTCATCCACATCTCGAGCTGATTTGATGTGAGCCCGCCGGGATACTGGGTGAAGAATACCGCACCGGGAACATAACCAATGGTCCATCCCGGAGGTCCATGGATAGCTTCGACCGAACCGGACATGACCGAATCGAACTCTTTACCGCCGGGGATAACCGACCCGGCCGTATAGGTTGAGATTACCAGCTGACCGTCCGATGCCTCTTCAACGATCTCGGCGAATCTCTGCGCTGCTTCATAGGTACGATCTCCAGCAGGTGCCCATGACTGAAGTCTCCATTTGATGACCTCCTTGGGCGCCGCGGCTTCAGTTCCTTCAGCCTCGGCCGATTCCGAACCACCGCCGCATGATGCGAACACGCTTACCAGCAACGCAATCAGCACCAGAGCGACGATCGACTTTCGTCCTCTCTTCATTTTTGCTCCTCCTAATAAAATATGTGGGGTATTGAAAGGGAAAATGATAGACAATTCTCCCACCTCCCTTTAGATCCAATTATCATGATGCAAGAATCGTGCCGAGAAGATGAATTCCTGTATTCGGAATGCCGTTTCAAAGGAAATGCCACGATACCGTAACATGCTACTGTACAGCGAAGTGCGCTTACCGCATTATTCCTCGATTGCGGTTCATTTCAGCAGTTATTCATTTTATACAAAATATTTAGCGGCAGGATAGCCGGGCAGGGCGTACTTCATATATCTTTGACTACCAGACGCACAGCCTACCGGTTTGGAACAATCTCACTTTCATCATCCAGCTCCAGGGTTTCAAGCGGACTCTTCCAGCACATACATCAGGACTGCGGTAAAATACCGCAGACTCTGCGGGAAATTGCCACAGAGTAAAAAATTTACGCTTAAATCATTTCTTGGAGAAATTTTTTACTTGAACTTGCAATTAATTCGTGCAATACTATGCTGTATGGTAGACGCGAGGTATGCGTAATGAAAACATATGCAATCCTGCCATATAAAGGTCTTATCGACATTGCCGAACAAACCATAGACGAATACAACATCAAGCTTCAGGTGGTGGAAGGCCATGTGGAAGGTGCGATCCCGGCGGCGCTGTCGGCGGAGAAGAGCGGCGCCGATGTGATCATCAGCCGCGGCGGCACGGCCGAAATCATCCAGCGGCACGTTCACGTACCGGTAGTGAAGATTCGTGTGAGCGATCTGGACCTTCTCAGGAT
>JBNGED010000303.1:0-3726 GCA_049975605.1 Sediminispirochaetaceae bacterium
TAAGCCTTGATCCCGTACTCATGGGCAAGGTAATGAAGCTTATCAACTCGGCCTATTACGGCCTGCAGCAACGGATTACATCACTGGTCCGGGCGATCATCATGCTGGGAATCAACACCGTGAAGAATCTGGCCCTGTCCACCGCCATTCTCACCAATCTGGGCAGCGATACGAACATGCAGGTGATCAATGTGAACGGATACTGGCGGCATTCGCTGTGCGTCGGCGTTACCGCCAAGCTCATTGCCAAGCAGAAGAAGATTCCCAACAATCAGCAGGAGAGCTACTTCGTAGCCGGCCTGCTGCACGATATCGGAAAGATCCCCCTCAACAATACACTTTCGAAGGAATACCTGGATGTTCTTGCACTGTCCGACCGGGAGAGACTTCCCCTCTACACGAGCGAAGCCCGTGTCATCGGCTTCACCCATGCGGATGTCGGAATGCTGATCGCCCGTGCCTGGAAGCTGGGCGAGGAGATCCACGACGCCATCGTATACCACCACAAGTGGCAGGAGTACGAGGGGAAACACCGCACCATTCTTCTGAGCGTCGTCATCGCGAACTACTTCGCCAACAGTTTCGAGATAGGCTTTTCCGGCAACCGTTTCCCGGAAGTCATACCTCCCGAGCTGTCGGATGAGCTCGGGATCACCCTCGAGTGGCTCGAATCGATCGAAGACCAGGTGAACCAGGAAATCGAGAAAGCCAAGGTTTTCCTGAAGCTGGCTGAATAACGGGGAAGCGGATATGATGAAGGTTAAGCTCTGGGGCGTGCGTGGATCGATTCCCTGTCCGGGCCCGGAAACGGTGCAATTCGGCGGAAACACCGCCTGCCTCGAACTCAGATTCGGTGAAGAGGAACGGCTGATCATCATCGATGCCGGTTCCGGGATTCGGAAGCTCGGTGAATCAGTCATCAAGCAGGACCTGAAAAAGGGACCGATAAAGACCCAGCTCTTTCTCACACACACCCACTGGGACCACATCATGGGTTTTCCATTTTTCATTCCCATATTCATCCCGGGAACGCAGATCGACGTATACGGTCCGGTAACCTATGAGGATGAGGGGCTGGACAAGATCATCGGCGATCAGCTGCGGTACCGTTACTTCCCGGTGAAGCACAGCGAGCTGTCGGCCCAGCTCAACTACTTCCCCCTCAGGGAGGGGACCATCGACCTCGGCGACGGGATTTTCGTGACGACCAAGTACCTGAACCACCCGATTCTCTGCCTGGGATACCGATTCGAATACAAGGGGAAGTCCTTCTGCACCGCCTACGATACCGAGCCCTTCCGCAACGTCTTTCCAACCGATCCTTCCCAGCCGGGATACGATCCGGTGGCCGCCCAGGAGGGCGAGGAAGCCGCCAGGGAGGAGAACGAAAAGGTCCTCCGCTTCTTTCAGAACGCCGACCTCCTCATTCATGATTCCCAGTACACCAACAAGGAGTACCTCGACTCCAAGCTCGGCTGGGGGCACACCCCCTTCGAGACGGCCATCAACAACGCCCACAAGGCCCATGTGAAGAAGCTGCTTCTCTTCCACCACGATCCCAACCGTACCGACGAACAGCTGAAGGAGCTGTTGGCGGGCTACAAGCAGAGGATCGGCGGCAAGTCGAACATGGAGATCGAGATCGCCCAGGAGGGGAAAGAGTACATCCTGTAGACCATCAGGGCATACTTTTTTTACAATACGGCAATGACCCATCAGGAAAAAATCAACACACTCCGGAATTACGATGTTTTCGCCGCGCTGCCGCAGTCGGTGCAGGACTTTCTCTCGGTAAAAGCTGAGGAGCTGCACATTTCATTCCAGGAGCTGAAAATTCTCACCGACATGGCTGCGGACCTGGAAATGTGGGGAACCTCCGGCCTTCCGGCTCTGTGGAACGAGGAAAACACCGGGCACCTGAAGGGCAGGAACCGCAAACAGGCCGTTCTGGACAGGACGCACAGGGCATATCTGGAATTGAAGGAGACCCCTCCCGATTACACCTCGTTTACCGGAGGCCCCGCCCCCGTGCTGCCGATCGAGTACCGTTCCGTGGAGCACGATGGGGCCCTTCTCGGCCGCTGCCCCGTCGCCGGCGTGCGGACCCGCTGCTGCAACCTGCAGACCCTCGACGCCGTGCAGCAGTGCGGCTTCGCCTGCAGCTACTGCAGCATCCAGTCCTTCTACGATGAGGGCAGGGTCTATTTTATCAGGAACCTCCGGGAAAAGCTCCGCGGCCTCCGGCTCGAACCCGACCAGCTGTATCACATCGGTACCGGACAGTCATCGGATTCTCTCATGTGGGGCAACCGTGAAGGACTCCTCGACACCCTCTTCGAATTCGCTTCGGAGAATGCGAACGTAATCCTGGAGCTCAAGACGAAGTCCGCCAATATCCGGTACCTGCTCGATCACGACATCCCCCCCAACGTTCTCACCACCTGGTCCCTGAACACGCAGACCATCATCGCCAACGAAGAGCACCTGACCGCCCCGCTTCAGGAGCGTCTGTCCGCCGCCGCCGCGGTCGCCGGGAAAGGCGGCCTGGTCGGCTTCCACTTTCATCCCATTGTGCGCTACAAAGGCTGGCAGGAGGAATACAGCCGAATCTACCAGCACATCCAGGAACACTTCCGCCCGTCCCAGGCGGCCATGATCTCCATCGGCACCCTCACCTACATCAAACCGGTCATACGCCTGCTCAGAACACAGCAGTTCAAATCCAGGATCCTGCAGATGCCCCTCGAAGACGCCGCCGGCAAACTCTCCTACCCCTTCGATGTGAAGCTCGAAATGTTCACCCATGCCTACCGGAGCTTCTCCGCGGAGTGGCACAATGGAGTCTTCTTCTACATGTGCATGGAGGACCCGCGGCTCTGGCAGCCGGTCTTCGGGCGAGAATATGCCTCCAACGAAGAGTTCGAAAAGGACATGAAGAATTCCTACATGAAAAAAATCATCGGGCTCCGGCAGAATGCGGTGAAGCATCGGCGCCGTACGGTAAAATAGGGCCGTACCTGCAATACTTCCCACTGGGCACTTGCAAAAACTGCGTCATTCGCTATAATATTTCTGAACTGTCGGGGGATTAGCTCAGTTGGCTAGAGCGGTTGGTTCGCAATCAACAGGTCGTCGGTTCGAATCCGATATCCTCCAATTTTTTTTCAAACCTCTCCAGCGCCTTTCCCTTGAGCGGATTTGCTTCGCCCTTCAGCATACTCTTCAGGGCTTCCATTTCCGCCCGTGAAAAATTCCCGCCCCGCAGCATATGCTCTTCGAAGGCCTCCGATGCTATGGGGGCTACCTTTTTTACAATATCAAAAATCGTACAGGCATACTCCCGAATCTCGAGCTGTGCATGGGGATCCATCCTCAGCTTGAGAAAATGGAACAGGTTGTGCAGGTCCATCTGCCAGTACCATTCGGTGTAGAGACTCAGAGGAAGATTGATCCGGGCAAGCTCCCGGGCGATACCGCACTCCAGGTGAGCGGTGTAATCCTTGTAGGCCCGCTTCTGCTGACCCGTGAGTTCCGCCTGTATCCGCATCTGTTCCTTCGGGTCCAGGAGTTCGCCGCTGCGGCCCTGTTTGTTGTCGGTGCTCTGCAACGAGATGTGTTCTCCCGCCGGAATGTAGAATTCCTCCTTCATGACGCTGTACCGGCCCGATATCTCGTTGAGCCTGGCAGTGCGGTGACGTATCCACTGCCGGGCGACGAAGATCGGCA
>JBNGED010000304.1:0-3722 GCA_049975605.1 Sediminispirochaetaceae bacterium
TGGCTCTACAACCCTGCCTTCGGTCTGATCAATTCGGTCCTGCGGGCGGTTGGACTCGACGGTCTCGCCCGGGGCTGGCTCAGCGATCCCAAGGTGGTCATGGAGGCGGTCATTGCGGTGGCTATCTGGAGACAGGTCGGTTACGTAATGATCCTGTATCTGGCGGGCCTGCAGAGCGTCGACCCGGACCTGATCGCCGCTTCCAAGGTGGACGGCGCAAGCGCCTTACAGCGCTTTTTCCACGTGATTCTTCCCCAGCTGGCCCCGATCACCGTCATCGTGATCGTCATCAGCATCGTGGATTCGCTGAGGGCCTTCGACCTGGTCTCGGTCATGACCCGGGGAGGTCCATTCAACTCATCCAGCGTCCTGGCCAACTACATGTACATCCAGGCCTTCAACAACTACCGCATGGGATACGGAGCCGCCATATCGGTGATCCTCTTCCTCATCAGCCTGGTGTTCATTCTCTTCTACCTGACACGGATCGCGAAGGAGGAGACCAATGGCTAAGAGATCACAGCTCCCCTTCGTTCTGCGGGCGCTCCTGTACCTCCTTCTGGTCATCGTGACCCTCGTGTGGCTGGTGCCGGTAATTGTGGCTCTGATCACCAGCCTGCGGACTAACGACGACATCCTCATGCGCGGTTTTCTGGTCCTCCCGAAAGAGATTTCACTGCAGAGCTTCGCCGATGCCTGGAACCGCGGAGGCTTGCAGTACTACATTCCGAACAGTTTCATCATCACCATACCGTCCCTCGTCCTGACCCTCTTCCTCTCCTCCCTCGGCGCCTATGCCCTGGCGCACTTCCGCTTCCGGGGCAGGAATTTCTTCTATTTCCTCTTCGTCGGCGGGACCATGCTCCCCTTCCAGATCCTCCTGCTGCCGGTATTCCGGCTGTCCGACGCACTGGGGATCTACGACACTTACACCGCCCTGATCGCCATACACACCGCCTTCCAGCTCGGCTTCTGTACCTTCGTGCTGCGGAATTACATGATGACGGTCCCGGGGCAGATCCTGGAAGCCGCCCGCATCGACGGCTGCTCGGAGATCGGTATCTGGTGGAAAATCATGATGCCCCTGACGATCCCGTCCTTCGCGGCCATCGCCACCCTGGAGTTCACCTGGATCTTCAACGACTACCTCTGGCCCCTCATCCTGATCAGGACCGCCGAGAAAATGCCCGTCACCAGCGGACTCGCGATTCTCCAGGGCCAGTACGTGCAGGACTGGACGGTCATTATTTCCGGCGCCCTGATTGCCACGGTACCCACCCTGGCTGTATTTATATTCCTGCAGCGCTACTTCATCGAGGGACTGACCCTCGGATCCAACAAATAGAGGCACCACCGAAGGAGTACACCATGAAACAGATAAACGGCTGTTACACCCTCTATGGCAACCCGATCAAGCGGAGCCATTCCCGGGCCGTCGAGAGATGGCAGAAGATGTTCATGAAAAAATTCAACTTCGACCCGCGGGAGCAGTACGTTCTCGGGATCGAGGAGAATCCCTACCTCGGACCGATCTTCGGACTGAAAAACATCGTCCGCGCGGACGGCGGGATGACCGGCAGTACGGGCGGGATGACCGGCAGTACGGGCGGGATGGGCGGCAGTCCGGCCGGCACCGACGGTCATATCGTGGCCGCTGCGGGCCCGGGCACCCCGGCTGCAGGAGCCGGCCCCGGCAAGACCTCCCCCGACGAACTCAAGAGCCCCGACGCAGTGGTGATCAGCACCATCCGGATGGGCTTCGGACACTACCGCATAGCCATGGCAGGCGCATCCGCCGCCGCCGCCATGGGCTTCACTCCATACTGGCTGGACCTCCTCACCATCCCCGGCATCACCAGCGATGTCATCAACTGGTGCAATACCTGGTACAGCCGCTGGTCGAGGATCAGCCAGCGGAGCAGTTTTTTCAACACCTACGTGTGGGAACCCGTCACCACCGGCGAACCCACCCTTCCCGGGCTTTCCGCCTTCCTCAACAGCTGGATAGTCGGCTGGCCCTGGAGGTTCCTCAAGACGAACATCAAGGACTACAAGATGAGCGAGCTCTTCGGTCTGCTCCACCAGGCCTTGCCGTCCGAGATCCCGATTCTCACCGCACATATGTGGAACTGCATGGGGGCTGTAGCCGGAGGTATGACCAATGTAGTCGACATGATGTTCGACAACTGGCCCATGGCCTTCCAGCTGACCGAAGGAGCCAAACATGCCGTTCAGTCCCCTTCGGGGTATTACGGATTCCGGGCCATGAGGGGCTTCGACGACAAGGGGAAAATCCTGCGTCCCCTGCCCGAAGAAGCGATCCACTACACCGGGCACCACGTGGACCATGAGCTGGTGGAGAACATCGAAGCAGACTGCGCCGCCCGCCTCGAACGGATGAAGAACGTCGAACCCCGCCGCTTCCTCGTTACGATGGGAGGGGCCGGAGCCCAGCGGGAGCTCTTCCATGCGATTATCCAGCACTGTATCCCCCTGATCAGAGAGAAGAAGCTGACCCTCTTCGTGAATCTCGGTGACCACCGTGATAACTGGGACTGGCTCAGCTCCCAGCTCGGTGAATATCGGGATCTGATCCGCACCCATTTCACCTGGGAGGAAACGAAGACCTACACCGACGGGATACGGGAGAACACCGCCGAAGGACTGCATGTATTCCTGCACGACAATATTTTCCACGCCGTATACGCCACCAACTACCTCATGCGGGTAGTCGATGTGATGATCACCAAGCCCAGCGAGCTGGCCTTCTACCCGGTGCCTAAGATTTTCAACGCCCGTGTCGGAGGCCATGAGATGTGGGGGGCCATCCGGGGAGCCGAGATCGGCGACAGTACGGTAGAGACCCGCACGATTCCCCAGACCCTGCAGGCTATCGATCTGCTGACCAACGAGCAGGACCTCCTGGAACTTTATTGTACACAGATCGTGAAGAACAAGCAGATCGGTATCTACGACGGGGCCTACAAGAGTGTCGAGCTGGCCACCGGCAAAAAATTCAAGCGGTAGCGGGACGCCGAGCATGGAGAACTTCATGCGCTTGGGCTTCCTGGAGCGCCCGGGCCGCCTGGAGCGCTTGGGCCGCCTGGAGCGCCCGGCATGAATATACGCACCCGTGACAGCTGCCTGGAGCGCCCGGGCTGTCTGGAGCGCCCGGCATGAACATATACCCGCATTATGGCCGCCTGGAGCGCCCGGCATGAACATCGGGATCTTTTCAGACTGCTATCTGCCGACACCCAACGGGGTCTCGCGATCGGTCCATCACCTGAAGGAGGGCCTGGAGGCGCGGGGCCACCGGGTAGTGCTGGTAACTGCGGCGGGGTTTCAGGGGGCCCGGCGGGGGGAGCTGGGCGAACAGCGGGGGGAACAGCTGGGCGGCCCGCGGGGGGAGTGTTTTCCGCGGTCTGACCGCCTCGATGAATCCCGGAAAAATCCCGGCCGGCCCGATGAACCGCGGATTTACAGTGTTCCGTCTTTCCCCTTCAGCCGTTCCCTCCGTCTGCACATCGGTCTGACCACAGCGGCCGCCATGCGGCGGATAATCGGACAGGAAGGGATAGAGATCATCCACACCCACACCGAGTTCTCCATCGGCCGGGCGGCCCGGCGGGCGGGACTCGACCTGGGGATACCCATGGTCCACACGTTTCACACCATGTACGAAGACTACCGTCACCATCTCCCCCTCGGCAGACTCATTC
>JBNGED010000305.1:0-3704 GCA_049975605.1 Sediminispirochaetaceae bacterium
GCCGGAGAGATATTTACCAGGACGTCGTTGGTACCCACCCACAGGAAGGCTATATCGATGTTCTCCGGGAGTTTGAGCCGGGACATTCGGCGGTAGAGACTGAGCACGGTGTCCCCTCCCCGGCCGTAGTTGTACAGGGTATGGTTCGGCATCCTCTCCTGAAGAAGTTCCACGTAGGGAATGCCGGGGATCCCTTCGGTGAGGCTGTCACCGAAGAAGGCTATCTTCATGCTGATCTTTACTCCTCTGGAAAATATCCGCTGCGGCACCATGCCCGGCGGCGGCGAACATTCAGCTCTCGAGCCCGAACCAGTGAACCGGACGGTCCCTGCGGAATCCCAGGTTCAGGGCCAGCGACATCGATCCGGTGTTCGTCTCTTCGATGTGTATGAACGGAGTCTTCCCCCGTGATCGCACCTGCTGAATGATATGCTTCATGAGCTCCTTTGCATAGCCCCGGCGTCTGTATTTTTCCAGCACGTGCAGGAACCCGATCGCTCCGTCGTCGTGGGTCATGACCCAGCCTGCCAGGTCCCAGCCAACCGCAATTCCGGCGGAAGGCCCCTGTTCGATCCTCATACGGATATAGTCCGGCGATATGAAGTCCCGGTAATCGGAATGCTTGTACAGGTATGGAACATCCCGTACCGTCAGCGGGCGGACAGCCGGCCGCGGAACATACTGCAGATGGACTTCCTCCGGTAAAAACAGCCTCACCGTGGAGAGTATCCATTCCAGCGATCTCCCGGCGGTGATAATCGGCAGCATCCAGTCTTCGATAACGGCGTAGGACCTGTCCTCTTCCGTCAGGTACGGCAGACATGCGTTTAATTCATCCTCGTTCGGAGAGCTTATAAAGGTCCAGTCACGGTCGCTGCGTCCCCTAAGCACGACCGAGTTGCCGATCCGCTGCAGACTGTGGACTTTGTTCTCCTTCATGAAGCCGAGAAGATTGAGATGACGGATCGGCTCCTGCTGCAGGAAAGCGATAGTTTCTTTCATTCAGTTCCTCCGGTGCGGTACTCGCGGGGTGTCATGTTCATGATCCTTTTAAAGTAGGTGTTGAAGCTCGTCTTCGAATTGAAGCCGGCTTCCAGGGCGATGGTGAGAATGTTCTCACGGGCCATCACCGGATCCTTCAGCAGCCCGGCGGCGTACTCCACCCGATAACTATTGATGAACTGGTAGAAGTTCTTCTTCAGCTGGATATTGAGTACCATCGTGAGCCGTGCCGCCGGAATATCCAGCATGGCCGCCAGGTCCTGCACCGTGAGCTCCGGTTCAAGGTAGGGTTTGTGCTCCTCCATGTACGACAGAATACGTTCAACGTATTCCCTCTCCTTTTGCTCGCCGAGCCGCTGCCGGGAATACGCAGGAGCATTCCCTCGATCCTTCACCTCCTGCTGAATGAAGGTAAAGTAGACAATCGAGAGGAGAAAGACGATGCTGAATGCCTGCCCCGCGTATTCGATACGGTTCAGTACCGGCGCCAGCTCAGCCGGGAGAAAATACTGCATAATATTGGTGATGAAAAAAATGAAGCAGCCGGCCATCCCGATTCCGAGATGGATCTGCAGCCAGCGGAGATTCGTTTTTTCAATGGAAGAGTACACCTGCTTGATATCATTATTGTAGGACCGGATGATCAGGAACATCTTCAGAAGGTATCCGCCGAGCATGAGCAATCCCGACTGAAGAAGCAGGTACAGATCGAATGTGATGTAGTGGAGTCCGAAGATATCCTCGATGCCTATCTCCGGATAGGGTTGTCTGCTTATCCACCGCGCGAATACATAGACAGTCACTGCTATGGCCGGGATGAAATGGTATCCGTCGTTCTTTGTTTCCGTTCGGGACAGACGGACTGCGTAGAGGTAGCAGAGGGGCGTCATGAAAAAGACCATCGGGATCACTATGTACAGCTGCAGGACCGGACTGATCGAGAGCCTGTCCACAGTCATGTAGGCGATCATGAACATGAAGCCCATCATGAGATTGATGAGCCCGAGGTAGAAGGTCGCCTTTTGATTGCTCTTCTTCATAAACAGGAGAAAAGCCGCCAGGAATGAGTATGATGTGAGAACAATGTAGATAACAGTAAATGTTTTATACATCCTATGGGATGTATTCTACATTTTTTTTTCATGAAGTAAAGAGAGACCGCTCGGGGCGGCCCTGTACCGAACGCGGGCCCCTTTTTATCTGCCCATTTCTGTGTCGATCCAGTCGAAGATCCGCTGGCTCTGCACCGCCAGAGCGCCGGTCTGCACATGGAGCGGGGCTGCTTCTTCTTCGGTGAAGAGCATGTAGTCCTTCTCGCACTCAAGGGCTTCGTAGAACTCTTGCGCCTGCCCGTAAGCTTCGTACTCCGCATCGACCACCAGGGTTGTCGCCGTGATGTTCTTCGCGGTCTCCCTGTTCGTGTACCGCTGCATATCATCGAGCATTCCAGCGGGAGTGGCGGCGCCGTGCTTCCACATCGTGTCCGTCAGCCCCCACATCAGGAAGGGACTCAGAGCGCCTGCTACCTTGAGGGTGTTGTTCAGCCGCCGTGGGTTTTTCTCGTACATCTCCAGCATCTCCGGGCTGTATTCCTCCAATGTGGTAAAAAAAGTCTCCCCCCAGTCGAGGACTCCCGGATTGGCGATGCAGATCCGCAGCCGGGGTTCGTACGCCGCCGCCCGGCCGGCCAGATACCCGCCCATACTGATCCCCATCAGCATCACACCCTCCGGATCGACCTCCGGACGTTCCAGGAGGTAATCCACCACCGGCCCCACAAAGCTCTCCCAGTCCGGGCGGAAGGGCAGATCGTGCCGTCTGAGGGCCTGACCGTTCCCCGGCCCGTCGATCAGCAGGCAGTGGTAACCCCGGCGAACAGCCTCCATTGCTATATACCGGCAGTCCTCGGCCCAGGCATCCCGGCCCTGATGTACTATCAGGGCGGGGGCAACTGGTACCTTGCCGTCGCATTCATCACCGTCGGTCATGAAGTAGTACCCCGTCAGCTCGATTCCTTCGAAAGGTACGCTGACCACCTCCATCGGTGTCTCGAGCAGCTCCTGGGACTTCACGAAGCAGGTGATCTCCCGTTCCGTCATCTCCCTGACCTCGTCGGATCCCGGATGCATGTTCCGGTGCATGCCGGCCCGGTAGTAGGTCGAGGCCCGCATGAGGTATTCCCCGGCGCTGAAGAGGTGCCCCTCCTCCAGCTTCGCATACCCGGTCCGTTCCAGCCTCTCGGCGGTCTTCCGCCACTCCCTGGACCAGCTCTCCGGATCATCAGCATCGACCCGGTCGAGAGTTTCCAGGCACTCGTTGATATCCGACATTCCCTGCCAGGCTTCGCTCAGATAGAACAGGAGCACCTGGTCCAGAACGTCGTCCGAGGTCATTCCGAGCTCGTACCACGGCTTTTCCCCTGCCTCGTCCCTGCCGCGAGATCCGGCCGAAAAATTCAGCGCCGTCCCGATGCCCGCACTGAACGCGATTATCGCCAGGACCGCCCCCGCCGCATAGAATATCCAGTGTTTCTTTTTCATCATTCAATCTCCGTAGCAAAGGTGATGAGTCCAGGATACGGCGCTTGGAAGAAAAAATCGTACGAGCCCGGTTAAACGGACAAAAAAAGTACCTTCCGCATTATATTGCATAGTACTCTCCGAATACGTTACGATACGGGAAAACCCTTCCCGAGGTACACG
>JBNGED010000306.1:0-3698 GCA_049975605.1 Sediminispirochaetaceae bacterium
TGGTTACTCCCGTAATACTCGTTTTCCGCCTTCTCCCTGGGAACACCCGCCATCATCAGTCCGATCAGTTCAACGTTCGCGTTTTCCGACGGCAGGACCCCCATGATGCGGCCTTCGAACATCACCGCGATAGCGTCGGTGACGGTGAGCAGCTCCTCGAGGTCCTCCGAGACCAGCAGCACTCCGTTCCCGTTGTCCCGCTGGCGGATCATCTCCTTCCGGACAGCCTCGGTGGCGCCCACATCGAGACCCCTTGACGGGTATGCAGCCACCAGTACGCCCCCGCACGAATCGATCTCTCTGGCTAGAATGGTCTTTTGAATATTTCCGCCGGAGAGGAATTTCACGTGGGTGGACGTGTTCGGGGTGGAGATCCGGAACAGTTCAATCATCTTACCGGCGAACTCGGTGATCCGCCGATTGTTCAGGAGCCCCCTCCGGAATATCGGCGGCTGCCGGTATCCCTTCATTACCAGATTGTGAGCCACGCTCATGTCGCCTACCACTCCCATCGCTATCCTGTCTGAGGGGATGTGGCTCACACCCGATTTTATGATCGACAGCGGCGCGCGGTTCGTCATTTCCCGTCCGTTGATCAGAATATGCCCCTCCGTTACCCGGTGGAGACCGGTTATGACCTCGGTCAGCTCCCGCTGTCCGTTCCCCGCAACACCGGCGATACCGACGATTTCGCCTCTGCGGACCTGCAGATCTATCCCCTTGAGCGCCGGCAGCCCCTTCTCATCGACCGCCTGCACCCCTCGCAGTTCCAGAACCGTTTCCTTCGGTTCGGCCGGTGCTTTATCCAGTCTGAACAGGATCTCCCGCCCGACCATCAGCCGGGCCAGCTCCTGGGGATCCGTGTCGGCGGTCCTTTTGACCGTGACGAGTTTGCCGCTCTTCAGGACCCGGACCCAGTCGGAGAAATCGATTACCTCCTCCATTTTGTGGGTGATGAAAATGGCCGAGTGCCCCTCGGAGGTCATCTGCTTGAGAATGTGGTTGAGTTCTTCCGACTCCTGAGGAGTGAGAACGGCGGTGGGCTCGTCGAGAATGAGGATCTCCGCTCCACGGTAGATCTGTTTGAGGATCTCGACCCGCTGCTGTTCGCCTACGCTGAGCTGCCAGATGTATGCGTTCGGATCGACCTTGAGCTTGTAGTGCTGACTGATCTCCCTGATCCGGGCGGCAATTCGCCGCATGTCGGGGACAGGCAGAGTTTCTTTGAGACCAAGGATGATATTCTCGGCGACAGTCATGGTGTCCACCAGCATGAAGTTCTGATGCACCATGCCGATACCGAGATTCATGGCGTCCTTCGGTGATTCGATATGCACCTTCTCTCCACGGATGAAAATCTCGCCTTCATCCGGCCGGTAGAGACCTGCGAGGACATTCATCAGCGAGCTCTTGCCTGCTCCGTTTTCCCCGAGCAGCGCCAGCACCTCACCCGGAAACAGTTCCAGGTCGACATGATCATTGGCGACTACCCCGGGAAAACGCTTGGTTATACCCCGCATCTCCAGGATGGGCTTTTTTTCTGATTCCATTAGATTTTTCTCTGTATCGTCTCAGATGTACTATTCGAAAAGGCCCGGCCGAACGGCCGGGCCTTGTGTGATCGTATAGATTCTACTCTTCCAGCTTGCCTTCGACACCCTCGATGAAGAAGCTCATGTTCAGCATATCGCCGTCGCTCATCTTCTCTCCGGCTTTGAGTACCATTTCACCCTTCTGGTTCTTGAGCGGACCCCAGAATACGTCCCACTCACCGCTGACGATCTTCTCACGTTCATCGCCTACCAGGTCACGTACGTCCGCGGGCACCTTGTCGCTGAAATCGGAGAGCATTACTACTCCTTCTTTCAGGCCGCCCCAGTAGGAGGAGGATTCCCAGTTGCCTTCGATGGCGTCTTCAGCCACTTCGGTGTAATAGGGTCCCCAGTTCCAGATCGGGCTCACGAGTACGGTGTCGCCGACGAACTTACCCATATCCGAGTCATATCCCACACTCAGCTTGCCCCTTTCCTGGGCCGCCTTCTGGGGTTCGGTAGTATCCTGGTGCTGAGTAATAATGTCGACGCCCTCGTCGAGCAGTGCAACCGCAGCCTCGCGTTCCTTGACAGGATCGTACCAGGTGTTGGTCCAGACTACTTTGACGACTGCGTCCGGATTGACTTCACGCACACCCCTGGTAAAAGCATTGATCCCGCGGATTACTTCGGGGATGGGGAAGGCTGCTACATACCCGATCTTGTCTACTTCGGTAAATTCCCCGGCCACCAGACCGGAGAGGTACCGTGCCTGGTACATACGGCCGAAATAGGTCGACATATTGTCGGTGGTCTTATATCCGCTGCAGTGTTCGAAATAGACATCCGGGAATTCCTGGGCAACCTCGAACATCGGATCCATGTAACCAAATGAGGTCGCAAAGATCAGGTCGTACCCCTGCTGGGCATACTGCCGGATGATACGGGCGGCATCGGGACCTTCCGGCACGTTCTCAATATAGGTACTTTCCACCTTGTCGCCGAGCTGCTCCTCCATGTACTTGCGGCCGCGGTCATGTTCATAGGTCCAGCCGAGATCTCCCGGAATACCGATGTACACAAAAGCGGCTTTCAGAGGTTCCGCTCCCTCAGTTGTTTCTGCCGGCGCGGTCTGTTCCTGCTCACCTCCAGCCCACAGGAAAGACACCATCACAGCTGCGATCACAAATGCGAGAATGAGAATCTTACATGCTCTCTTCATATTCATTCACCGTCTCCTTTTAGATTTTTGTTCAATCACATTCTACAACGGATTTGAATATGAGAAAACTAGACTTTTATAATTTTTACCTGAAATCCTCGCCGAACTGCGGTTTATCCGCACTCCCCTACAGACCTCCGCTCGCCCGGGCGGTCAGCGACTTCCGGGATAATCAGCGCTTGGCGCCGAGGTAGGAAGCCAACCGAAGCAGATCGGCGAAGATCCCTCCGGCGGTAACGGCCGGACCCGCACCGGGGCCCTGCACGATGAGAGGCTGGGAGCTGTACCGCTCCGTGGTGAAGGCTACGATGTTGTCGCTTCCGGTGATCCTGGCGAAGGGATGATCTTTGGGATAGGGCTTCATCTCCACCCGGCAGCTCCCGTCCGCTTCGATGATACCCGCGTATTTGAGTACATTACCCTGTGAATCGGCTTCCGCGTGCAGCTCCTGCATTTCCGAGTCCATGATGGAAAGATCGTCGAGGAATTCCTCGATAGAGACTTCCGCCAGGGACTCCGGCACGAGGCTGCGTACGGGGACCTCTTCGACCTCGGTCTCCCAGCCGATCTCCCGGGCCAGGATGACCGTCTTGCGCACGATATCCATACCGGACAGATCATCACGGGGATCAGGCTCGGTGTACCCGAGATCCCTGGCTTCCCGTACCAGCTGACTGAAGGGAACAGTGCCGTCAAATTTCCAGAACAGATAGGCCAGAGTGCCGGAGAAGACGCCCTCGATACGTTTGATTTTATCACCCGTCTGAATGAGATCGCGGAGGGTACCGATGATCGGAAGTCCCGCCCCGACGGTGGTCTCATAGAGAAAATAGCGCATCTTGCCGCGGGCCTCGCTTTTGATCCGGCGGTACTCATCAATCGGCGCGGTACCGGCCTTCTTGTTGGGGGTTATGATGTGTATTCCCCTGTGAAGCCAGTCGGCG
>JBNGED010000307.1:0-1972 GCA_049975605.1 Sediminispirochaetaceae bacterium
CGTTCGAGTTCTTCCGCTGCGGCTGACATTTTGATGGCGAGCTGTTCGAGCGAGTCCTCCATTCCCGGAAACAGTTCGTGTGCCAGAGGGACCAGCGAATGTCTGATCCTGTTACGCAGGTATTCAAGTGAACGGTTGGTACTGTCCACACTGTACGGCAGCTGCGCTTCCCGTAGATACGACTCCGCCTCGCTTTTGGAGACCCCGAGCATCGGCCGAAGGAGCGGCGGCTCGCAGGACCTCATGCCTGTAAGCCCCTCTACTCCCGCCCCCTGGAAGAAACGCATAATGAGGGTTTCCGTCTGATCATCCCTCGTATGGCCCGTGGCGATCCATCTGCAGCCGGCTGCTTTTCTCACACGTTCCAGGAAGCCGTATCTGACAGATCTTGCAGCCGATTCGATCCCTCCGATCTCCGAAGCTCTTTCCTGAATATAGCCTGGAGGGAGGCACATGACGTACAGGGGTAATTCCAGTTGTCCGCAGAGCGAGGTAACGAGGGCAATTTCTCGTCTCCGCTCGATTTCCGGGCGTAATCCATGTTCTATGTAGGCAGCGCACACCTTGAAACCGCGGACCTCCGACAGCAGCTTCAGGGCATTCAGCAGAGCAGCCGAATCAGGACCTCCCGAATAGGCTACGCAGATCCCCTCTCCGGACTGAACGCCGGCATGTATTAATCGGGTCTCAATTGAGTTATTGACTGTTTTTCCTGTTGAATTCATTCATGACCTTCTGGGGTGGATGGTCAACAAGTTGCAGAACAGCTTCAGCGGCCTTTTCTATGCCATCCTCGATCAATTTCTGTTCCGCTCCCGAAGGCGTACCGAGCACATGGGGAATCACATCGCTGCGGTATTGCGGACGTCCTATGCCGATATACACCCGCAGGAAGTCATTCGTACCCAGATACTGAATGATTGATGATAGACCATTGTGTCCTGCAGATGATCCGCCCATCTTCACCCTGCACTCTCCAGGAGGGAGGTCTAGATTGTCGCATATCACAGCCATATTCTCCCGGTCCAGCTGGTATTTTCTCATCAACGGATACAGTATCTGACCGGACTTATTCATGAAGGTCAGGGGCTCGACGAACACCACTTTACTATTGTGGTATCGACCTTCTGCTGCTCTGTATTTCTTACCGAATCCCTTCTTCAAAGCAATATCGGCTTTCTCAGCCGCCCGTTCGACGGCCAGAAAGCCAACATTGTGTCGAGTGTTATGATACTTTGTCCCGGGATTCCCCAAGCCGATAAAAATCAATCCGTTCACATCACTCTAATCGGGATGCTACTCTTCGGAGGCTTCCTCTGCTTCGCCTTCGGCTCCTTCTTCGCCTTCAGCTGCTTCCTCTTCTTCGGCTTCCTCTTCCTCAGGCAGAATTTCCTGCTTCTGAGTCGTTATAGTCACAACTACCTGCTCGGGCATGCTTATAATCTTCACGTTGTCGGGGATCTCGAGATCACCAACGTGCAGGGTGTCGCCTATGTTGAGGCCTTCAACATTCAGATGAAAGGTCTCCGGGATATCCGCAGGCAGACATTCAACCTCGATCTCATGCAGGCGTTCTTCCAGCAGACCGCCCTCCTTCACACCGACAGGCACACCTTCGATAGCGACCGGAACATTAGTACGCAGTACCCTGCCCTTCTCGATCTCGTAGAAGTCAATATGGGTAACAAAGCCCTTGATCGTATCTTCCTGATAATCCTTCAGCAGCACATCGTGCTTGCCATCTTCAAGCTCGAGCGTAATGATAGTGTTCTCGGATACATTGTGGAACTTCTTTTCGAACTCACTGTACGACACCGCAATGGATATGGGAGTCTTCGATCCGTATACTACCGCAGGTATCTTGCCGCTTCTCCGCAGCCGTCCTGATGCACCCTTCTTCAAATCTTCCCGCTTGAAAGCTTCCAGAGTATGGCGCTTCATTCTTCTCTCCTTATTTGTCCTTCAAATTTTA
>JBNGED010000307.1:1982-3695 GCA_049975605.1 Sediminispirochaetaceae bacterium
CCTGTATTCTGGGGCGGTAGGATTCGAACCTACGAATACCGGCACCAAAAACCGGTGGCTTAACCGCTTGCCGACGCCCCAAAACAATGAGCCCGCCAAGCGGCAGGCGTGCTCACGAATATAACATAATGTAAGATGTTTTTCTACCACTCGAGGCTATTTTTTATATGGTATATACTTCATACTACCCCGCAGGGTCAGTCGTCGTTATCGTTGCCACCCACGGTTTCGACACTGCCGTCTTCTATCTGACGGTCGTATTCCTGTAGTATTTTGTCCTGAAGCATGCCACGGAAATCCGAATTGATAGGATGGGCCACATCCTTGTATTCACCCTTTTTTGTCTTTCTGCTCGGCATAGCAATAAAGGCGCCGTTTTTGCCTTCAATAATTTTCACGTTGTGAACAACAAAACAATCATCGAAAGTAACGGTAACGTAAGCTTTTAACTTTCCCTCGGTCCCAACTTTTCTGATCCTGATGTCAGTAATGTCCATATTACCTCCATGCCCGTGGCAACATTATTCAAGTCGGTTTTCATTGTAAACTGCCTCCGGCAGGGACGCAAGCATTTTTAATTTCCACACTTTCAGCCCCCTCTGTTTTAGAGTTATTAGCGTCTTTTTAGCAAAATCCTCAGTGTTGAAGAGACCATACAGTGAAGATCCGCTACCAGATACATTGCAATAGGCCGCGCCGGCGGATTTCAATGATTCCAGGAGCTCCTTCAACTGCGGATAACGCTCTATCAACACCGGTGTAAAACTGTTGTAGAAGGGCCATCTTTCCGGATTCTCCTCCGCGTAGGCTTCCAGAATTTCCCTTTTCGTCAGACTATTCTTCTCACGACTGCCTGACTGATCGAGCCACCTGAATGCATCGGCTGTTGATATGTCGAATTGCGGCTTCACGAGGATCAGCGGGAACTCATGAACTGGGCTTATCTCCTGCAGCAGTTCACCCCGCCCTTCCGCATAGGCCGCCGGGCCGTTGAGAAAGAAGGGCACATCACTGCCGAGACGGGCAGCCAGGGTCCGCAGCATTTCTTTATCCGCTGGTTCCTCTTTTCCGGAACATCTAAGAATCTCAAGTGCACGAAGCATAGCTGCGCAGTCACTCGACCCGCCTCCCAGTCCGGCTCTTTCAGGGATCGCTTTCGTGCAGTTCACCCTGCATCCGACTGATACACCGGTCTCGCGAGTGTACAATCGATGGGCTTGCCATATCAGGTTCTTCTCCGGCTCGATTCCCTCAAATCCCTGAATCGAGCACTCATTACCCTCGCTTAACTCTATCTCAAGCCTGTCATACAGGTTGATCATTCCAAATATCGACCGCAGCCCGTGAAAGCCGTCGTCTCTCCTATCCAGGACATCCAGGTGCAGATTTATTTTAGCCGGCGCATACATGGTAATCTTGGTCTTCATCTCAATCCCGATAGTACCCGCCGGGCTGATTTGATGCAATACCGCCCTGTTTTCCTCTATCGTTTACCCGCAGTTGAATACATGCTTTTTTTATTTCAGGCTGATTTTTATTATGGACAAAACGGAAAATATGTTTCATAAGGATAGTATGAACGGAATCTGTGTAGAAAGGAGGTCATTCTTTTGAACCAGTATTTCAACAGCAGCTCCGGTGATGAGATGGATGACAGCGACTTCTTGGATGATGATTTCGACACCTACGACGAAGATTACAATGAAGAGTTCG
>JBNGED010000308.1:0-3690 GCA_049975605.1 Sediminispirochaetaceae bacterium
GTCCAGGACAGGATCATTATTACCCACGGCACGGACACCATGTGCGAGACTGCCGGGGTGGTCCGGGAAGCTGATCTGGGGAAAACTATCGTTCTCACCGGAGCGATGATACCATACGCAGTCAGCCATTCGGACGCGGTATTCAACTTCGGCTGCGCGGTGACGGCGGTACAGCTGCTTCCCCCGGGTGTCTACATCGTGATGAACGGCCTTGTCTTCGACTCCGGCAATGTGCGGAAAAACAAAAAGTCAGGTATATTCGAAGTCCTCCACGGCTGAGAGGACCTGCCGACACACATTATCCCCTGTACAGTTTTTCAAGGACCCGCATGTAATCGTCCGCGGACATTGGCCGAGGATTGTCCCGGTTGCTCCCGTTGCGGGCGGAATTCTCGGCCAGCTCCCGGAAGTCCGTCTCCTGTACGCCGAGGCTGCGGAAATCCGGCAGGTTCACCTCTTCGGCGAGGGACCGGACCCTCTCCGCCGCGAGGCGGGCCCCATCCTCATCGCCCGTAAACGTGAGGTTCATAGCCGCCGCGATCCTGGCGTACCGTTCGACGGCGTACTCGAGGTTGTATTCCATCATTACCGGAAGGGCGATGGCGTTGCACGCACCGTGGGGCGCATCGTATTTGCCCCCGAGGGCTTCGGCGATGCAGTGGACCCCGGCCACGTCGGAGTGGCTGAAGGCGATGCCGGCCAGCAGGCTTCCCATGAGCATTCCCGCCCGGGCTTCGAGGTTCTCCGGTTCGAAGACGGCCGTGACGAGGTGGCGGTTGATCAGTTCGACGGCGTGGAGCGCCGCCGCGTCCGACAGAGGATTGGCATTCCTGGCGGTATAGGCTTCGATGGCATGGGTGAGGGCGTCCAGCCCGGTCGCCGCGGTCAGTGAAGCCGGCTTGGAGAGGGTGAGCAGGGGATCGATGAAGGCGGTCCGGGGTGCGATGGCCGGCGATTTGATGGTGAACTTGAAGAGCTCTTTGGTATCGGTGATCACCGAGCTGAAGGTCACTTCGCTTCCCGTTCCGGCGGTGGTCGGTATGGTGTAGAGGGGAAGCGGATTTTTTCCGATCCTCGAGCTGACTTCGTAGGAACGAACTGCTCCGCCCTGGACCGCGACTACGCTCACGGCCTTGGCGCAGTCGATTGGACTGCCGCCGCCCATGGCAACGAGGGCATCCACCTTCAGGGTGACCGCCTGCTCGGCCGCTGCCTGCACATTGTAGTCCTTTGGATTGGCTTCTACCTGATCGAAGATGTAGACGATGATATGTCTGCGGGTGATATTTTCCACGATCTCGGCGGCGAAGCTCTGTTGCTTGATGCCCGGATCGGTGATCAGCAATACCGAATGGATGCCTGCATCAGCAAGTTCATCGGCGATAGCGGATGAAATCCCCTCGCCGTATCGGATAGCGGTGGGGAGGATGTAATCGAATGGCGCGAATAGTGGTTTCATTGGTACGACTCCTTGAAGCGGCCGGCGGTCCGAACATCCCGCCGGACCACCTGCCTGGATCTGTCTTCTCCGTGGCATCCACTATACACGGGATAGAGGCCGTTTCCAAGGTGTTTGTGAGGCGGCGTTATTTCGCCCGCTTCAAGACGACAGAAGAGCACCGCGGCTCAGAATACGTGAACGTCGACTGCCTTGAAGGTAAGGAAGACTTCGGTACCCGGCTTCAGTTCCATATCCATCAGAGAGCGCCGGGTTATAGCCGTTACGAAGGGGACCCCCACATCGACTACCACCTTGGAAATCATTCCCGCGCTCGTGATTTCACTGATCGTGCCACGGAATGAATTCCTGGCACTCGACTCGATGGGATGCAGCGACAGCAGTATGTCCTCCGGGCGCACCGATACGTTGACATCTCCGTGTTTGGGGGTCACCGAAGCAAGCCGGAGACCGTCGATGTCGATAGTGGTGATATCCTGTTCGGCCGCCGCGGTCCCGCGGAATATGTTGGTGACACCCAGGAATTCGGCGGCGAATGTGGTCGAAGGTTTCCTGAAGACTTCCTGGGGAGAACCCTCCTGAATGATTTCTCCCTTGTTCATGACCGCTATCCGGTTCCCCAGGGCCAGTGCCTCATCGAAGCTGTGGGTCACGTGGATCATCGTAGTCAGCGTATAGGCATGGATTCGCTTCAGCTCATCCTGCAGTTTGTTCCGGGTCTCGGTGTCGAGGGCGCTGAGAGGTTCATCCAGAAGGAGGGCCTCCGGTTCCATGATGAGGGCCCGGGCAATGGCGGCCCGCTGCTGCTCGCCTCCGCTCAAGGTCCCCGGGTACCGGTGGAGGAGATGCGTGATGCCGAGCAGTTCGGTAAGGGAGTACATCTTCTCCCGCATGGTTTCACGGCTGAGCCGCTTCGATTTCAGTCCATAGAGAATGTTTTTTTCAATATTCAGATGGGGAAAAAGCATGTAATCCTGGTACACCATACCGATATTGCGGTGCCGCGGAGGAAGCCTGGTGATGTCCCTTCCGTTGAGCAGAACTTTCCCATCGTCCGGGGGATAAATCCCGGCGATTGTCTCCAGCAGGATCGTCTTACCCGCGCCGGTGGGACCGAGTATGATCAGATATTCACTGTCCTGTATTTCGAGAGTGACATCTTTGAGAAAAAATTCACCCAGGTTCTTTGATATGCCTTGTATCTGTATCATGCGTCACCGTACCGTTTAGAACACACGTGCATGCCCGCTGAACCGTTCGAAGAAGAACAGTGAGATGAGGGATATCAGTATGAGGATCGTCGCCGCGGCGATCGCCAGAGGCAGCTCGCCGCAGGACATGTTCAGATAGAGGGAGATCGGCAGGGTCTCGGTCTGCATTCTGGTCGCGCCGGCGACCATGAGGGCCGCCCCGAATTCACCGATACCCCTGCACCAGGTAATGATCGCTCCGGCAATGAGGCCGTTGCGGGCCATCGGAATAGTCACTCTCCAGAAGGCGTCCGCCTCGGTGGAACCGAGGGTCTGGGCGACATATTCGTAACGCGGATTGATACCCTGGAAGGTCGAACGGACGACCCGGAACATGAAGGGCACGTTGACGAAGAACTGCGCCAGCACGATGCCCTGCGGGGTGAACACGAACTCGATGCCGGCGTCGGCCAGGGCTTTGCCGAAGGCGGTCGTTCCGAACATGATCAGGAGACCCACACCCGCGATCAGCGGAGGCAGAGCAAGCGGCGCGTCGATGATCGTGTTGATGATATTTTTCCCGGGAAAGGAAAACCGGGCCATGGCGTATGCGGCGGGTACCGATATGATTATACAGATCGCTGTCGACACGATCGAGGTCATCAGGCTGAGTCTGATGGCGAAGCGTATCTCCGGTGATCCCAGGCTGCTTAACAGGGCTTGCGGCGTGGTGTGGGTGACGACCCCCAGAAGGAGGGCGACGATGAATACCGACAGGACCACGCCGAAGGCGATCGTGATGATACGGAAGCTCTTATCCCCGGTTTTCCCCCGCATTCAGAATCCTCTATTTGTTTTCGTAGGCCGGATCGGGATAAGTGATAAAGCCGTGTTTCCTGAATACCGCCTTACCTTCTTCAGAGGCACAGAAAGCGACGAACTGCCCGGCGATCTCCGGCTTCTCGGTGAAGGTGGTCACGCCGATGGGAACGATCTTGATGACGTTCTGTCTGGGCGGTATTTCGATGGTATCGATGTCAT
>JBNGED010000309.1:0-3688 GCA_049975605.1 Sediminispirochaetaceae bacterium
GATTTCTCTTTAAGGGGTATAATCTGAAAACGGACAATTCTCCGGATGTTCCTTACAGTAACACTGCATATCACGGACAACAATGTCGTTCCAGTAATTGAAAACGACATATTTATCCTTCCACATGTAACCGTTGTACATTTCATAGTGCTTACCGTTCCTCTTTTCATCCATACAGAAGTGTTTTTTGTCTTTAAAACGGAGAAAACAAAGGTTGGGAACATGCACACTCATGTGTTCTTCATCTATATCAACAGTTTTGGAATAGAGAAGAAAGTCCTTGTCTCCCCAGCGGAGCTTCTCCATCTGCAGGGACTCTTCATTGGTTATTTTCGGACCCCGGAATCTGGAATACTTCTCTTCGATGAGGTGTCCCTCGGACAGCAGTCCCATCGCCTTTTTTCCAAAGAAGAGTATGGTGAAGAGCCGGTCAAAGCGCATGGTCATCATGGAAAAAGGAAGGTAGAGCCAGGACTGCCGCGGCAGAAGCGTGATGGTGGCGTCGACCCTCCGTATGAAGGTATTCTTCTTCGGGATAATGTTGGCGTGGTACCCCGTCTGTCCACCGATGTTGGTAAAACTCTGGTCCTTCGGCTTCATGGTCTCGACCATGGCGTTGAAGGCGGAGAGGTATATCTTCTTGTTCCCCCTGCGGCCCCAGCTGTATCCGAGTGACATCAGGATGGTAAATGCGATAAACAGGTAAAAAATCGGTTGTTGTGCTATTGCTTCATTCGGCACTTTAGCTGCTCCCGTTAAAAGATTCTGTAATATCCGTATCCATAATATAACAGGTCGGCTCGGTATGGTCGATAAGCGGCACCCGTTCAATTCTCAACCCGGGATACCCTTTGAGGAGTTCCTTCTCGACCCCCTGAACGACTTCATTCGATGGATCCGCCACCTTATTGTGAAAAATTGTCTCTATCGGCAGCTTCAGGTCATGGATACCCTCGAGCAGCCGTTCAGATTCTCTCAGCGACAGGTAATCAGGGTTGAAAACGACCACTACTCTGTTGTCGGGTCCCTGGATTATCTCCTGCACGGTCATGTACCTGTCATGCATAGCGTACAGCTTCTGAATTACCGTGTCCTCTTTCTCAGTGTACGCGAGTTTGGTCCCCTTTTCGTTATATTTACCGTTCAGCTTGTGAATGGTGTAGCGTTTCTCCAGTATGTCCTTCCGGATCTTGATGAGCCTGTTGATCCATGAAACGGTGAGTCTGGGCAGGGCAAGAATCCGCAGGGTGAGTCCTGTAGGCGGGGTATCGAAGACAATATAATCGAAGTTATCCTTCTCACTCTGCAGAATCTTCTCCATCGAGGTGAGGGCGGCATACTCTTCAACTCCAGGCGAATACTTCAGGATCTCGAAATAACTGTCGAAGTTGATGGTCGACAGGTAGGAGTAAACCTCCTGGAGGATCGACATGTTTGCCTTGATGTATTCGCCGGCGGATTTTTCAAGGTCGGTCTCCTGGAGATACAGGCCGGTGTTCTTGAATCTCTTCTTGCGGTGACCAAGCTTCATGTGATATATATCACCGAGGTTGTGGGCCGGATCGAATGAAACGGCCAGCACCCGGTTCCCCTTTTCCATCAGCTGCCATGCGGCTGCAGACGCAAGAGTTGATTTCCCAACTCCCCCTTTACCGGTAAAGAAGATTGTTTTCATGAGTATGCCTTTTCTGTTTGCATTGTCTTCTAATCTATGTCAAATGTACCGACCATTTCGGCCAGAGTGTCGAAGGAATCTTTCGCGCGGTCATTCAACACTTTTATTTCATGTTCGAGATGAGGAAGGAGTTCCGCCGACACAAACGACGGCGGCGACGGAACTCCCATAAAGGATCCCATCAGGAGGAGCACGAAGAGGTTTTCAAGCTCCTTCTGCTCGAACTCGGTCATCGATGTGACCTTGGCCCGATGGGTCCTGTCCATCGCGGAAAAGAAGACCCGAACATACTGTAACAACCGTTTTAACATGCCAGGCCTCCCTTCCGCATCACAGTCCTATTATGCCTCCGCTTCCAGCGGCTGGTTCCGGGACTTCAGGAAGTCGATCATGAAGATAATGTTCATGATCAGCATAGCGATCTCGATGATCAGCACTACGATACCGGTAGTCGGATTAGCTGCTATGGTACCGGGAAGTACGACTGCCGAGAACCAGATAATGGCAGCGGTAACGGTGATCCACAGCAGGTATGCCGGAATCAGTACCATGTTGGCCTTTGATTTGAGACGCTTGGTCACCCAGGCGGCACCGGTCATCAGCGCGATCGCAGCGATCAGCTGGTTGGCGGAACCGAAGGACGGCCACAGAATACCGAAGCTTCCGCTCCATGCCAGGTAGATACCGATCAGGGCGGGGATGGTGGAAGCTACCCACCGGTTGGTCAGGAAGTTGAACATACCTTCGTTCTTGTCCTTCAGAGGAAGGAAGATTTCAGACAGGCAGTAACGACCCAGACGGTTGGTGGTGTCCAGAGTGGTCATGGCGAACGAAGCGACCCACATGCCGGCGATGACTTTGACGATCTCCGTCGGCAGGAAGCTCAGGAAGGTGCTGTCGACCATCGCGGCGTAACTGTTGGTAAAGGTACCGGCAGCGCCGAAGCTTCCGTTCATGGTAGCTGCATAGCGATTCCCCCAGTTGGCCACAGTCAGATCCTGGCCTGCACCCTGGATCAGGGAGAGACCGTAACCTGCTACGGAGATGATTACGATGGTGGAGAGGAAGCCTTCAGTCAGCATGGCGCCGTATCCAATGGGCAGACCGTGAGACTCTTTCTCGAGCTGCTTGGAAGAGGTCCCCGAACCTACCAGCGAGTGGAACCCTGACAGGGAACCGCAGGCGATAATCAGGGGGATAACCGGCCAGAAGGGAGAAGGCTTGCCGCCCGATACGATCGGAGCAAACGAGGTGAAGGCCGGAGCGGTGAATCCCTGGAAGCTCACGATTGCTGCGACTGCACCGATGATAAGACCGATGTAGAGGAGCCATGAGTTCAGGTAGTCACGGGGCTGCAGGAGTACGTTGACCGGAATAGCCGATGCAATGATGATGTAGAAGAACATCACGATGAACCAGGTGCTCTTGGGCGCAGCGATCGGGAACATGTATCCGCCGATGATCGCCAGGACCAGCATCACGATACCGATGAGGGTAGCGACGGTGAAGTTCATCTTCACACGATACAGCAGCACACCCAGAATGAGAGCGGCAACCAGCTTCAGAATGTAAGCGCTCGGAACCGCACCGTTGCCGACGAACATACCGGCAAGAACAGCACCAAAAGCGGCAATTACCAGGATCAGCAGGAAGAAGACCAGCCAGTAGAAGATCTTTCCCGTCCGCTTGGTAATTACATCGGAAGCAACGAACTGTACCGATCGTCCGTCGTAGCGTACAGATGCCATCAGTGCCAGATAGTCATGGACCGCACCGATGAAGATGTTGCCGAACCAGACCCAGAGAAGACCGGGTACCCATCCCCAGGCCATTGCAAGAACCGGACCTACAATAGGTGCGGCACCGGCAATGGAGGCGAAGTGGTGCCCGAACAGTACCGGGGCTTTCGCGGGTACATAATCGACCCCGTCATACATTCGCTTCGACGGTGCATCGGATGCATCGGAAGCTTTCACTACATCTCGCTCGAGCTTCTTGCCATAAGTGAGATAC
>JBNGED010000310.1:0-3688 GCA_049975605.1 Sediminispirochaetaceae bacterium
TCGCCCAGGACCTGCCCGATTACACCGGCTTCGTGAACGACTTCGCGGGAGTGATAGAGCGCGACGCCGAGGCGCAGATCGAAGCGATCGCCAACCGGGTGGAGCGCCTGACCGGAGCACAGATAGCCGTGGTCACGGTGGATACCATCGAACCCTACGGTTCCATCGAGGAGTATTCCATCGCCCTGGCGGAGAAGTGGAAGGTGGGTTCCCGGGACCGGGACGACGGAGTGATCCTCCTGGTCACCATGAAGGAGCGTGAACTCAGGATAGAGGTAGGCTACGGTCTCGAGGGGGCCATCCCCGACGGCCGGGCCGGAGAGATCCTCGACACGGCCATGCTGCCCTACTTCCAGGACGGAGATTTCAGCAACGGCTTCCTGGCGGGAACATATGAGGTGGCCGGAGAGATCGCCGCGGAGTACGATGTCGACCTCGGCGACCTGAACGTTCCGGCGCCGGCTTCAGGCCGGTCCCGTGAATCCGATGAAGGGGGCGGCATCCCGGCGGGACTGATCTTCTTCCTGCTGATCTTCTTCTTCGGCGGGGGACGCTTCTTCTTCCCCCTCTTCTTCCTGAGCAGCATCCTCGGCGGAAGGCACTACCGCGGCGGCTTCGGTTCTTCCGGATTCAGCGGCGGCAGCTTCGGAGGGGGAGGCTTCGGCGGCGGCGGCGCCAGCCGGGGATTCTAGAGACATCCGAATTCATACACGGCACTGCCGCATATCCGGCAGCTCCGGCGGCCCCTTCGGGATCGGCTCAGTCCGGGCCATCACCCGAAGCGCGCCGGCACAAGATACAGCATTAGTACAGGAGGAATAGATTGAGCGGAAAAAGCAGAACGGGAATGATCATCGGATTGGTGGTGATCGTCATACTGGTGATCAGCCTTTTTTCCTGGTTCATCAATACCAGGAATGGTCTGGTGGTCCTCGAAGAGAATGTCGACGCCGAATGGGCGGAGATCGACAACCAGCTGCAACGGAGAAGCGATCTGATACCGAACCTGGTCGAGACGGTCAAGGGCTTCGCCTCGCAGGAGGAGGAGGTCTTCACTAATATCGCCGACGCCAGGGCCAAGCTGGCCGGAGCGGGATCAGTCCAGGAGACCGCCGAGGGATACAACGAACTGCAGGGCGCCCTGAGCCGCCTGCTCGTGATCGTTGAGAACTACCCTGAGCTCAAGTCGAACCAGAACTTCATCCGTCTCCAGGACGAACTGGCCGGCACCGAGAACCGTCTGGCGAACGCCCGCAGACGTTACAACGACGCGGTGCGGGAGTTCAACCGCAGGATCAGGATGTTCCCCGCCTCGATAATCGCCGGCAGCCTGGGCCTGGAGAAGAAGGACTACTTCGAAATAGATGAGAGCGCCCGCGACAATCCGCAGGTGGATTTCAGCAGTTAATCAGCTTCAGTATTGAAAATCGCGCGAGGGGCGGCCGTACACCGGCCGCCTCCGGCTCCCCTTCCCGGCCCCCGTTAATACTCCCGGGCCTCCGACAGTTCGTACCGCATAGAGTGGAGGGCGGATTTTGCCTTCTTCAATATACTCGTGAGGTGCTGATAGGTCTTCTCGGCAGCATCGGTGTCTTCGTCTTTCAGAACGTCGGCAATCCGCAGGCTCATTTCCTTCATATCTTCATATGCCTCCAGAAAGAGCGAGAATTTCTCGTAGCCGGCGTATCTGTCGCGGGCTTCCGTGTCGATCCACTCCTGCAGCACCGTCTTTTCCAGGCCCGGAACATCTCCCGACCGTGACTGATTGTCCATCCATCCCCGGATTCTCACGATCCACTCCTGGATGACCAGGGCCCCGATGGTGAAATGCATGAACTCGTCGCTGGTATCGAGCATGTCCCCGCCGGCCTCCTCATCAGCCTGCTCATCGACCTTGAACTGTGCAATCTCGCGGTTGAGCCGCTGGGTATTGCGGTTGTTCTTGATCACCATGTCCGTCATGTTGCCCTGGGCGAAGTTCACGTTCTGGTTCTCCTGAGAGAGGCTGCGCAGCTGCTCCACCGATTCCCGTGAGAAGTCCCGGAGGGTCCCTATGGTCTCGGAGATTTCCGATATTCCGGCGGTCATCTCCTCGCTGCCGGTTTTTATCTCGTGGGTAATGTTGTTCAGATCGGAGACGACCTGCAGCATTTCACTGCTCCCGGAAGAGAGCTCGGCGGTGCTGGATGCGATCTCGTTGAAGGCCTGTACGAAACTGGTCACCTCTCCGTTTACGTCCGAAAATGCCCGCCCGGTCTGATCGCTGATCTCGGCCGCGTGCTGAATCCGTTCGATGATCTCCTTCAGCCTGACCGATATCTTCCTGGCGCTCTCTGAGGTTGAAGTAGAGAGGTCCCGGATCTCCTCGGCCACGACGGCAAAGCCCAGTCCGGCCTCTCCCGCGTGGGCGGCCTCAATGGCGGCGTTCATGGCCAGCAGATTCGTCTGGGCGGCAACCTTGTTGATAACCGTAATCATATCCATCATATCCTGGATACTTACCCCGATTTCCCGGGTTATCTCATTGGTCTCGGCTACCTTCTTCCCGCCCGTCCCGGTAATCTCGAGGAGACGCTGAGCGGCCTTCTGGCGTTCTTCGGCGATGCGGGCCACCGACTGAATGGAGGCGCTCATCTGTTCGATGGAAGCGGATGTTTGGGTAACGGAAGCGGACTGGTTCCTGATCTGTCCGTTGACGCTGTTGATGGTACTGTTGATCTGTTCAGCCGCGGTGGAGACTTCGTTGATGCGTTCATCCAGGGCGTTGATCCTGCGCCGCATGGCGCCAAGGCCTTCCGACATCTGGTTGGTGAATACCAGGGTACCTTCCACCTGGCTGGAGATCTCCTCTCCGGTCTCCCGGGTGTAGACCACCATCTCCTTCACCCGCTGGAGCATCTGCCTCATATTCGTCAGGAGGATCCGTTCGAAATGGTCCGCCATGACTTTTATTTCCCGGATCGAAGTCCGCACGTTAATATTCCGGGTCAGATCTCCTTCCGCTATCCGGCTCATTGCCGCTTCCAGATTATAAAACGGCCGGGTGAATACCATCCCCGCCAGAACAACCATCAGGATTGCCAGGACCAGCAGAAGCGCCCCTGTGCCGATCGTGAAGAGCTGGATCATCCCGATACCCGCCTGGTAGTCCTCCAGTTCTGCCGAGATTCCGATAACCCATTCCCATGGTTCGAAATAGGTGCTCACGATGATCCTGTCCTGCGACCGGAAGAGAACGGCGGCGTCATTTCCCGCCGTTCTGGTCTCGGAGATGAGGTGCTCGACCGTCCCTGCCGGGCCCAGCTGCTGCCGGCCGGCGAGGAGGAATTCTCCGGAGGGACCGATGATGAATACGAATCCTTTTTCCCCTACCCGAATCTGCTGCAGATAATCGGCGACGGTTGTCTGATGTATCCGGCGGAAATACTCTTCATCGGCGGCTGTACCGCCGCTTTCCTGCAGGGAATCGAAATAGTCCTGATTCACCATCTGGTGTACGAGCCCGATCTGCTCCTGGAGGTTCTGCTCTACATATCCGTATACCTGGTCCACGGTATGCCGGTAGAGAAAGGTCCCGGCCGTCAGTACAGGCAGAATGAAGACTACCAGTGCGATGAGAGCCAGGTAGAGGCGAATGGAAAATCCCTTATTGAACACAAAAACTCTCCTTAACTATTTTGTACTAATT
>JBNGED010000311.1:0-3658 GCA_049975605.1 Sediminispirochaetaceae bacterium
GTCCTGGGCCATGCAGCTCTCACAGGGTTTGTTCCGATTGAAAAATACCCGGTAGCATTTTTTCCCCACCAGCTCATCGTAGGTTTTCCCGCAGTAGCGGGCGCCGGAGAAATTGATGGTAATAATATTGTAATTTATATCCTGTATGGAAATAGGAGTGGTGATTCCGTCGAAGAAAGCCTCCAGTTTGTTCCGGCTTATGATGATCTCACGGTTCAGGTCCTGCAGCCGTTTTTGCTGACGGCGCAGTCTTTCAAATGAGATGGCGTTCTCGAGGGCCATCGAGCTCTGGCTGGCAAGAATCTCGATCATCTCGATATCGAACTGATCGTAGAATTCCTTCCGTCTGCGCCGGCCCAGGAGAAGACAGCCGTTGGTACGCTCCTTGAAGTGAAGCGGCATGACGAGGCTCGGCGCCAGCTCGGTTCCGTCGATGATCAGGTTGGTGCTTATCTCCGAGTTCTGATTCAACAGAGGCCCCTGGCTGTGGGCTATCATGCTGACGAATGGTGAGTTCCGGGGAATGGTGATCTTCCGTTCGGCTTCGGCGTCGATTGCGATACCCGTCTGAGCGCTGATCCGGTAGTTCCGGGTTGAGTAATCGAGTACCAGCATCATGGCCCATTCGATATCGAAAATGTCCACGATCCGCTTGAGGGTAACCGTGCTGAGGACCTCGAGCTCGACTATGGTGGTCAGATCTTCCAGGAAGCCCCCCAGGTTCTGATAGTACTTGAATCTCTCGCCGAAATATATTTTCTCCATGAGTGACAGAGTGCTGTTCCGCAGGGGCTGAAAAATCACGGCTGCTATGATGCCCAGGAGGAAAAAGGGAAGGATCGCCCTGTCCATGGGTATTGAACGGAGCGGGGGGAAGACCCAGTAAAATACAATGTAAAATGCGAATGAACTTATAGTCACGAGAATGAAATAGAGGATCGCCTGCACGACGAAAGAGGAGTAGTTGACCAGCCGGTACTTATAGACAGCGTAAAAAATAAAGAATGCATTTATGGTAGCGGCAAACAGGTCGATCGGGAACCTGCCGAGGGGTTCGTACAGGTTCGCCAGGACACCCGTCAGCATGATTATCGCTCCGATGAGGGGAAGCTTCAGTTTGTGCCGCAGGTACGGATCTTCCGACCTCGATATTTCCCTCACCAGCAGGTATATACCAAAGATGAGAAAGAAATAGCTCAATACATAGGCTACGAATGCGCCGTCGGCGAGGGTGTAATAGAATCGCCCGTCTCTGAAACCCGCGTCGGATACTACCCGGCCAGTGAAATTCAGATAGAGCAGAAACGCATAGATCAGATACCCCAGGTAGAGAATGATGTTGTAGCGTTTCTTTCGAGTCCGGCACAGCTCGAGAAAGGAATGAAAGATGGTAATGGGACCGCCCAGCAGCCCGGTAACCATGAAACGGTTCCAGAAGAGGGGCGTGATCAGCCCGGTGTCGGCATGCATCATGAATGAGCCGAAGCTCCAGATCGCCATGAGGCTCATGTAGAAGATAAAGGAGAGACGGATACCTTCCCGCTTCCGCTGGTTCAGTCCGAAGATTGTGAAGAGGATATAGGGAACAAATGCAATCCCTGGAATAAGGGATGAAATATCAATAATCATAACTCTTTCATGTTATATTCTATTTCTAGAATTCCTAAAATATCTCCCTTTGCAGTAAAATCAGTATATCATATACTAAAAACATGGTACACATATTCTGTATCGGCGGATCTGGATTTCTGTTTCTCGTTCTCTATGATCTGTCGCAGCTGCGGCCCGGAAAGTATCTGCCCCGCCTCACTTCATGTATCGGCTACGGGGGTCTCATTCTCGCCGTTTTTTTGGAGATATTTCTCTACTGGCCGGAAAAATCTCCGCCACTGCTCATTATCTTGAAGCTGGGTGCTGCAATAGCTTCAGCGGGATTACTTGTATATTCAGTTTTTATTGAAACGGCGCCAGGAGCGGCAGCCGGTGTGTCGGCCCGGCAGAAAACCGAGCGGACCGCGGTTACAAAGGGAAGCTACGGAGTCGTACGTCATCCGGGCTTCTGGTGGTTCCTCCTTCTGCAGATCTCCATTATCTGGCTAACTGCGCATAGGAATACTATAATTATAGCTGCAGGGCTTGTGGGTATGAATTTCTTCCTGGTCCTGATAGAAGACCGATGGATTTTTCCGCGGATCTTTTCCAACTATGATGAGTACAAGCAGCAGGTTCCCATGCTGCTGCCGTGGATAAGGCGTGAACGGTGACGAAGAACATACTGCTTACAGACGATGATCCCGGTATTCAGAAGACGATCCGTCTCCTCCTCGAGAAGGCGGGGTTCACTGTCCGGGTAGCCGGAGATGGCAGCGAGGCGCTGGAGATTCTCGATAATGGGGATTTCTGTCCGGATTGCATTCTCCTGGATATCCGCATGCCGGGGATGGAAGGTACGGAAGCGCTTCCCCGCATCAGGGAAAAGGCCCCGATGGTCCCGGTGATCATGCTCACGGCAATGACGGAACTCGAGATTGCGGTGGAAACCATGCGAAGCGGGGCGTACGACTATCTCACCAAGCCGGTCCGCAAGGTCAGGCTCATCGAGACAATCAACAAGGCTCTGAAATACAGGGAGATTCTTCTGGAGAACGACCGCCTCAATCGGGAGAACCAGGAGTATCAACGTAGTCTCGAGAAGAAAGTCGAAGAACGAACCCGCGAACTGTTTCAGGCTTACGAGAAGCTGAAGGCTACCAACCTCGAGACGGTCAAAGTCCTCGCCGAGACCATAGAAGCCAAGGACCATTACACCCGGGGGCACTGCAACCGGGTGCGCATTCTCTCAACGCATCTGTACAGATGCGTCGATCCGGAGAGCCCCGATGTGAGAACCCTGGAATACGGCGCATTGCTCCACGATATCGGGAAGATCGGTATAGCAGAGCAGCTGCTGCACAAAACAGACCCCCTCAGCCCGGAAGAGAGAGAATTGTTCCAGGTCCACACCCGGATCGGGGAGACCATTCTGCAGAATGTGGAGTTCTTTACTCCGATTCTGCCTATTGTGAGGAACCACCATGAGTGGTACGACGGGAACGGGTATCCGGACGGCATCGCCGGCGGAGATATCAATCTGCTCACCAGGATCGTATCAGTTGTCGACGCCTTCGACGCCATGACCTCCGACAGGCCGTACCGCCGGGCGCTTCCCCTTGACGTGGCCCTCGCCGAGCTGGAGAGAGGCAAAGGGACCCAGTTCGATCCGGAACTGGTGGACCATTTCCTGCAGCACAAGGTGTACGATACGGTATAGGCTCGGCCGCTGTACGATAGTCCTTCTGTATACCAGAAAATAATTATTATTTTTCTTGCAGAGACAGCACTCATCGGCACATACTGGAAACAAGGGAATTGAAAAAATATATAGGAGGAATCCGATGGTGACGAGAAATCGGTACATGTTCGTCTGTGTAGTACTTCTATTATGTGCAGCTGTTTCATTCCTTGGTGCCCAGGAGAGCGCATTGGGCAACGGCCGTCTGTCTGTAAACGGAGGAGTCGGAATATCCGGAGCCCGGGGAGACTATCCGTCCGAGTACGACGCACGGGTGGACTTCTCTTTTAACCCGGGGCTGCGGCTGCGGCTCAACGAGACCTTCGC
>JBNGED010000312.1:0-3656 GCA_049975605.1 Sediminispirochaetaceae bacterium
TTTCCAGGGACGAGCTCCCGCTGATCCAGCGATTGGCGTTCGAATCGGTGTATTCGCCGTACAGGACGCCTTCCCAGTCCGTAAAATAACCGGCAAGACCTTCGAAGCCCAGTTCACCGTAGAATCTGCGGTCACTGCGCTGGCTGGATGTCTCCTGGTTCGCCGCGTCCAGGAGATAGTAATCGCTGTACTCGGAGAAGGCTGCTCCCGCTGTTAAAAACAATCCCAGCCTCAGGGAATAATCCCATCCCGCGGTCAGGCTCAAGTCGTGTGAAAGTTTGTCATCATTGTTCAACTCCTGGTATACCCAGTATCCACTGTAGTCGATTCTGGCGAAAAAAGGCGAAGATACGGGAAGGTAGAGCAGAGATCCGCTCCAACCGGGTTCGATTGTGCTTCCGTTCTGCAGACTGCTTGCTGACAGGTCGAGGGTGCTGCTTACGTCGATCGCATAATGTCCCCTGTTGAGTCTCAGGTCTGCAGCCAGCTGTTCCGAATCGACGGTCTTTTGCAGGCCGTCCAGGTAGCGCTCGATATTCCCGGCGGCGTACCATGACCAGTAGCCCCGGTCGAAGAGGTTCCGCTGACCCGCTTCGGCGGAGACGCCGGCAGTACCATAGAGCTCTCCATCTCCTGAGTAGAGGTCGGCCCGGCCGTATCCCTCGAGTGAAAAGGTCGGCTCGAATGCGGCTGCGGACCAGGCTGTCAGAAGCAGCCAGAGTATAGAAAGTACGGTTGTTCTATGCTTCATAATCATCTCCTTTTGTCGAGTACACGGTTCTCAAGCTGCCGTACAGAGCCGACGTTCGGCAGCTCCGATACGATGCGGCCGACCATATCCTCCGGTGCTATGTAGTCACGTCTCGCTCTGGCGAATAGAGAGGGAAGAAGGGAGTATTCACTGTAATCGAGATCGGAGGAGACCGCGGCCCGGACTACCTGGAGGGAGTATTCTTCTGGAAGGCCCCATTCCAGGAGGACCACATACAGCGCCGAAGCCGGCTGAAACGCTTCCGTCTCCCTGAGGCACATCTCGATGAGGGACCTCGTCTCGCCGGATGAGATTCCCGCTGATAGGAGATTGGCGGTTCGCTGCCAGAGGTTTAATTGCCCGGCGAAATCCTCCGCCCCGGGGACATCCCGGATCACCTGCCTTGCTTCTATCAGCAGGCTTATCTCCTTCCCGATCGCGGCAGCCAGCCGCGGCGCTGGCACGTTTTTCGCCAGCCCCTCCTTGATTCGGGGGGCTATCATCTCCGGAGGGATCCCTTCCAATGCAGCTTCTCTGACTATCTCCAGCACGGTTTCAGTGTCAGCCGCCCCCCAGTCTCCCTCCTCGAGCATGGTCCGGAGCTCCTTGATGTCCTCGGCATAGAGAGGCGCATTCGCGGTGCAGACTAGGAGGAAGAAAAATACCAGAATGCACAATACGGGTACCGGTCTCGAGAGACCGGTACCCAATTTGTTTTGCGGTGTGTAATCCATATCACTTCATCTCCGTATTACATCGGAGAAGTGCTGAGACGGTCCCCCTATTTTTTTCCCAGATCGGTGGGATTCAGGCCGTCTAAAGGCGCCTCGGGACCGCGGGGACCTCTTTTCGCATTGGCTCCCCGGGCGGCGATCTGTTCCTTCGCCGCAGTCCGGATTCTGCTCTGAATCATGTTGCGGATCCTCTCCTGGAGCTGTTCTCCGGGTTCAATCCCCTGGTCCTGCGGGCGGAGCTGTTCCATCTCCTGCAGCATCTCTCGGGTGCTCTCGAGGCAGGTCCTGGCGATATCGCGTTCAGCTATACCCGCCTGTCTCATCTGCCTGGCCGCCATAGCCAGTTCGAGCGCCAGCTGGGCATTCTCGGCGCCTTCGAGCTGCGTTCGCTCCTGCTGTCCGAGCTGCAGGGCCAGCGCGACGATCTCGGCGCTTCCGGGATCCGTATCTTCCCAGTTCAGCCGGCGGGCAGCCTGAACCATCTCACGGATTTCCCCCTCCGTCCAGTCCTGATCTGCAAGTCTTTGACGGAGCTGCTCGACGAACGGCGCTTCCTGTGCCGCCAGATTCCCTGTGATACACAGCAGTACTACCATCAGCACTATTCCGACTTTCATTTTTCCATTCACTCTCGTGCCTCCTTCTCGCACAGTTGTCTAGATGTCGAGAACCGAGTTCATTCCTCCAAACCCGTCGTCCACTTTTATAGCGGCATTCGGATCCGGTATCCATTGCCGGCCGTCGATCAGGAACTGGTACTGATACTCCTGTCCGCGGGGGACTTCGAGGCGGATTTCCCACACACCGTCCCCGTCTTTGTCACGGAGCAGATCGGCATCACTGTTCCATTCGTTCCAGTCTCCCACCACGGCTACCTGTACAGCATCCGGTGCGGAGAGATAGAGATGCACAATGACTGTTTCGCTTCCCGAACGGGAGGTGACAGCCAGCGTAAGCGTCACGCTCATCACCACCAGCAGGACCGCCGCGGCGGCAAGCTGCAGTGAGCGCGGGAAGGCTCTCTTCGCAGGTTTGGAGTCATCGACGATCCTCGCCATCACCTTCTCTTCCAGCCCAGGGGAATATACGGGATTAACTTCTTCTCCTCCCTCCACTATCCGGAGGGCATGTAAAAAGGCGCGGCACTGCGGGCACTGGTTCAGGTGATCTCGGCATTCTGATGAGATTTTTTCCCCCGCTCCCTGCATGTCCGTCAGTTGTTTCCGTACATCCTCGCATTTCATCTCGGTTCCTTCATCCTCCATATACGCATTCGAGGCACTCAAGTTTCATTTCCAGTCCAGGGAAATCAGATTTTTTTTCATCTGCTCCCTGGCCCGGCGGAGTCTTGTCTTGACAGTGTTCTCCGGGATACCCAGGATCTCCGCCGTCTCCTGTCCTGATATCCCCTCGATCTCACGCATAACGAACACCTCCCTGTACTTGACCGGAAGCAGTGCCGCCGCTTTCATAACCGCCCGCTCGGCCTCCCTGCGCACCGTCTCTTCCTCCGGTTCGGTTGAACTATGAGCTTCCGCCTGAAGGTAAGCCGATTCCTGGAAGGAGAGGATTTTGTCTTTTTCTTTCCAGCGGCTGCTTCTGCGGACTGACCTGAGATAGTTCAGCGCAATAGTATACATCCAGGTGAAAAATCTCCGTTCCAGGTCATACCTTCGGAGCGAGCGGTAAATACGGACAAAGATCTCCTGGACCGCTTCCTCCGCTGTGTGACTGTCGCCGAGCATGCGGTAGCACAGTGAGAAGAGCACAGGGGTATACCTGTCGACTATCTCACGGAACGCATTCCGGTCTCCCGCGAGGACGCTCCGCACACTCTCTCTGTCCGCCGGGTCATCAGCTTTCATTTTTTCCGACGCGTTCATAGCCATTGGCTTCAACTATAACACGCCGGGAAGAAAATCATCATATGATACGGCGCACATCTCCTCGGACATCCGCCAGAGCCGTTCCGCCGCCTTGACTTTGCGCGCATAGGCGCTCGGCGCGGCAGGCCGGCGGTTCCTCCAGTAGGAACCGCCCTCAAGAGATTCCCGGGGCGCCGTCGCGAGGAAGACACTGGTGGCGGCCCCTTCGGAGGGAGGAACGGCGGCTCTTCTCCGCAGGGTCCATATCAGCCGGATAATTCCTGATGTGTTCTTGTAGCCGATCTC
>JBNGED010000313.1:0-3650 GCA_049975605.1 Sediminispirochaetaceae bacterium
TCCTCGTTCCAGGTGATCGTACTGGTAGTCGGGTTCCCTTTCTATTTCTCAATGGGAGGTCTCATCGGTCTTACGGCGGCTTCGATTCTATTCTGGTTCTCCATTTTCTGGTGGCTGGTCAGCCTCTGGCTGTTCCCGGTCAGGGTACAGCTCGATGAAAGCATCAAGGGAGTCTTCAGGAAGAGTCTTTTTCTCTGTTTTGACAATCCCGGCTTTTCGGTATTCCTCGGTATCTACACACTTTTCAACATCATGATTTCAACAGTTACGGCCTTTCTCCTTCCCGGTGCGGCCGGAATTCTTCTTTCTCATCAGATCGCCCTCAAGTTGAGAATGTACAAGTACGATTATCTGGAGGAAAATCCCGGTGCAAACCGGAAAAACATCCCCTGGGATGCACTCCTCCTCGATGAGAAGGAGAGGGTCGGTAATCGAACGCTCAAGGGAATGATCTTCCCGTGGAAGGAGTGATCGGGCACGGGATTATTCCAGGAGGGCGGAGGTATTGATGGCTATTGAAGTAGAGACGAAGGCGCGGCTCGAAGATCCTGAAAGCATGCGGAAGAAGCTCCGGCGCATCGCCATTTTCGATCACCGTTTCGAGAAACGTGATATATATTTCACCCATCCAGGCGGTACGAAGACGCTCTTCCGGCTGCGGAATGAGGATAAGGTATCAACGGTAACATATAAACAGAAAACCAGGGAAAATGGATTCGAAGTAAATCAGGAACACGAATTTAGTGTCTCTGATGAGCAGACATTCCTTGGATTTTGTGAGTATCTTGGTTATATTAAGTATATCGAAAAACACAAAACGGGTGATTTATTTACGTATAAGCAGGCATCCATCGAACTTACCTATGTCGATGATCTGGGATGGTTCATCGAGATAGAATGTATCGTTGAAGATGAATCGGAGATACACGCGTCACGTAACAAGATTCACGGTATTCTGTCTGATCTGGAAATCGGCCCTGACAGGATAGAAGAGCGGTACTACGTCGAGATGCTGATGGAGAAAAAGCGAGGTACTGATGGGAATAATCGAACTGAATGATGTTTCGCTCTCTTTCGGCGAACACCACATACTGCAGAATCTGTCCATCGATTTCTGGGAAGGCCACATACATGCCGTGGTCGGACCGAACGGGGCGGGCAAGTCGACTCTGGCACACACCATAATGGGATTGCCCGAATACCGCACCCATACGGGTGATATCCTGTTCGAGGGAAGGTCCATCAAGAACCTGTCCATCAATGAACGGGCCAAGCTGGGCATAACCCTCGCATGGCAGGAACCGGCGCGTTTCCACGGAATATCCGTGGAGAATTTTATTCAGCGGGCCGGCGGCCGCAACGGAGAAGGGCAGAGCGCCAGGGAAGTACTGGACCTGGTGGGACTGGATCCCGACCGTTATCTTGTCCGCGATGTTGATGCAACCCTGAGCGGCGGTGAACGCAAACGGATCGAGCTCGCTTCGATTGTTGCCATGAAGCCCAAGGTTGTCCTGATGGATGAACCGGATTCAGGCGTCGATATTGATGCGATCAATTCCATCTTCGAAGTGCTTGCTTCTCTACGGGAACAGGGTACCACCGTTATTATGATCACACACTCGGGGGAGGTCCTCAAACACGCCGATCACGCCTTCCTCCTGTGCAGCGGGGCTCTCGTTGATAAAGGAAGCGTGGAAAAACTGAGCAGTTACTTCGAACGCAGATGCGTACCATGCAAGCACAAGAATGTTCCTGATAAAGAGGTCCTGGTATGAGCAACAAGAGCGCACTCGAACGTCTCCTTTCAACGATAAACATGCACCAGCACTCCTTCGGACCGAATGTCGCCCACGTTGAAATACACGGGAACGAGGTGCTGAATAAGACCCTTGTAGACGGGCTGAATGTGGAATCCTCCGAAACCAGCAGCGGCGTAGATGTGAAGATCGTCGTGGAGAGTGGTATCGTTATCGAGAACCCCGTGTACTTCTGCTTCGGAATGCTCGAGAACGGTCTGCAGCACATCAAAATGGATGTTCATTTCAAGGAAGGGGCCAGGGCGCACTTCATCTCACACTGTACTTTTTCCGCGGCTTCCGAGGTTGAGCATCTCATGGATGCCGATATACATCTCGATGCGAACGCTGAATACACCTATTTCGAGCGGCATATTCACAGCAACGAAAAGGGCATTAAAGTGGTCCCGAAAGCACGGGTGTATCTCGGCGACGGCAGCCGCTTCTCCACCGAGTTCGAACTCATCAAGGGGCGGGTCGGTCTGATCGATATCGACTACGAAGCCGAATGCGGCGACAACTCTGTTCTGGAGCTTCTCTCCCGTATCAGCGGAAGGGAAGACGACCTTATAAAGATACGGGAAGCCGGCTGGCTGAAGGGAGTAAATTCGAGGGGACTGCTAACCAGCAACATCGCTGTACGCAACAGAGCACGGGCCGAGATCCTGAACGAGCTCACCGCCACCGCGGCGGGCGCCAAGGGTCATGTGGACTGCAATGAGATCGTACAGGATGAAGGCCAGGCCAAGGCAATTCCCATCGTCGACTGCCGTCATCCGAAGGCCCACATCACCCATGAAGCCGCCATCGGTTCGGTCGATTCCAAACAGCTCCAAACCCTCATGTCCAGGGGGCTGGATGAGGAGGAGGCCGTCGAGATGATCATTCAGGGACTTCTCAGGAAGTAGTATCAATCTCCCCGGCCTTCTGGAGACCGTACTTCGTCAGAATCGGACCGATAAATTCGAAGAAAATACAGGTCGCGGTTACAGTCGTGATCACTGCACTGCCTATCTCGGCGCCCCAGGAACCCAGGCTGGAGAATTCCTGCTTGACGATGAGGGAAAGCCCTATCGCAACACCGGCCTGACTGAGAATACCAAGACCGAGATATTTGCGGATCTTCGGTTCGGCACGTCCGATAGCCGCGCCGAGCGTCGCACCTCCCGCCAGACCCAGTGAACGGCTGAGAATATAGATAACACCGACCAGACCGAGAGAAGGAAGGGCGGCGACATGGAGATTCGCCCCGGCCAGGACGAAGAAGAGGATGAACAGCAGCGGCATTACGTTCGACAGCTCACCTTCGATCTTCTTTATGAGGCTGTTCGCCTGCGTATTCACTATAATAAAGCCGAGCACCATATTGGTCAGGATCAGTGAGATATGCAGGGGAGCGCTCAGACCGCTGGTGATGAGGACCAAGGCAAAGAGCAGGGTGAAGAGATCCCTGCTGCTCGTGAGGCGGCGGCCGAGGAAGACGAAGACGATTGCCGCGCCTCCGCCGACAAGAATGCTCAAGCCTACCTCTATCAACGGCGGAAGAAGCAGAGCGGCGGTGCTCTCGGCATGAATGCCCGTCGACTGCTGAATGATGCTTTTGGCAATAGCAGCTGCGAAGCCGAAAATGATTATTCCTAGACCGTCATCGAAGCCGACTACCGAATAGAGGGCCTTCGTCAGGCTCCCCTTGGCTTTGTATTCCTGAATGATGGCCACCGTACCGGCGGGCGCGCTGGCGGGCGCTATCGCTCCGAAGATCAATCCCATTGCAAGATCGCCGGTGAGCCAAGTTATCGCAGTCGTTACCAGGACAAAAGCCAGCAGCGATTCCGTAATAATGATGATAATGAT
>JBNGED010000314.1:0-3644 GCA_049975605.1 Sediminispirochaetaceae bacterium
TTGAGACGGGGACGAAGAGTCCGAGAACCATCTCGGCATCATTTCCCTCCTGCTGTACCAGCGCCGGCACCTCTTCGATCTCCGGGCCGCGCTTCTCCACCTCCAGGCGCCGGTACTGCAGCTTGTCCCAGTCCGGTTCCCAGTCATCGATCCGGTATTCGTCTACCAGTTCACCCAGGTAGGATGGGAAGTGTTCCTCGAAGGTGGTGCCGGGAATCATTGCGTCTCCCAGTATCAGTGCTTTGTTTATCATGTTCATGTGCTACTCCTGTTATCGCTTATGGCGGGCGACCGCCATTTGTGAGGATTTAATTGCATCGATGGCGGTATCGCCCATACGGACGATACAGCTGATTGAAACGATGTCTACAATGACCAGCTGGATGATTCTCGACAGCATTGCATCCGGTCTGTAGGTGGTTTCGCTGCTGCTACTGAGCAGTACGCAGTCGGCCATATTCGCAAGGGTCGAGTTGGCGTAACTGGTAATGGCGCATACATGGGCGCCGTTTTCACGGGCCAGACGGGCGCTCTCCAGGATCGAGCTGCTCTCCCCTGAATGCGAGACGAGGACTACCGTGTCATTCGAGTCGAAGTGTGCGCTGTGCAGCGCTATCATCTGTTCATTGCTGTCGGTCACCGCCCTGATGCCGAGACGGGATATCTTGTGATAGAGATCGCCGGCTATGTACGCGGAAGAACCTACTCCGAACATATAGACCAGCCTGGAACCGAGAATGGCATCTACGCACTCTTCGACCGCTTCCTCGGTTACGATCTTCGGTACATCCGACACCGCGGTAGCGGTGGAGGATACCACTTTCTGAATTATTTCGACAGTCGAATCGGAGGAGGTGATCGCGGATACCGAATAGCTCTGGGTCGCTTCCGCGTTGATCTGGGCGATCTCGACCCGGAAGACCTGATATGAATCGTAGTCGATCTTCTTCAGAAATCTCAGGACCGTTGTCTCGCTCACATTACACTTGTAGGCCAGCTCCGAGATCGAGAGGTATAGCACTTCACTGCTGTTGGCGAGTATGTAGTCGGCCACACGTTTCTGCGCGCTCGAGAGGCAGTGATAGTTGGTCCTGATACTGCTGAAGATGTGAGTGCGGTCCCGGTTTACATTTTGTCTTGTCATTTTTCCCTCTATCTTATTCTTCTCCGGGCGCCGCGGCCCCGAGGTTCACCCGCTGCTTGCCACCCGCACGGCCGCCGGCTCCCGTATATTTTACAGCGGCCCCAGGTCGTCCCAGGCTGTGAAGTCGCCCTTTTTCTCGATACTCGGGGAGTCCTCGATCTCCTGGTAGACGGCTCTCGAAACGTAGACTTCCGACAGCTCCTGGGTGTTCCTGATACGGACGAGCCGGACTTCGTCCGGTCCCTTGCCGGTTACCTGCAGGGCGATCCCGAGGGCGTCCTTGTAGGTCGGTGCGACCATCGGTGTCTTCGCCCGCTCGAGGAAGCTGCTGGTGATGGTATTCTCATTGGTGGCCCGGTAGTCGATTTTTTTACGGAACTGCTCGGTGATAATGTCGGCCAGGCCCATTCCGATGGCGTTGCCGTGCGATTCGGGAGTGATGTCGTTGACGATGATGTTCTTGATCTTCACGTCGTTCTTGGGAGCTTCGTTCCGGATCCCGATATCCCCGATAACATTTACATCGATTCCGACTCCGCTGATATTTTTCCCCATCTCATCCACACAGAGAATATCGAGTTCCTTCACCGGCAGTTGGGCGATATTCGCCTTGGCGATCTCGAGAAGCTTTTTCTCCTCCGTATAGAACTCTTCAGGAGCAATTCCTCTGAAGATCTGGGTCTGGTGGTAGGAATTCTCCACGATGGCGAAGCCCAGCTTCACATTGGCTTCCCTGATAATTCTCTGCGCAGTAGGAACGAGGAGCTCCTTCAGCCCGTACACACCACGGCTGTGGATTTCGACCGCCTGCTTCTGCTTGCCCAATCCGATGGTACTCATCTTGAGGAGTCCGCTCTCGATCTCTCCGGTAAAGTCGGTGTGGGCCTTGACCCGGTTGATAACGATGATGCTGTCGCAGGAATAGGCGTTCTTGTCGATAAAGGCCCTGTTCTCGAGGCCGGAGGAGTCGAGTTCGACCACTTCCATGGAGGACCGGATCTCCGCCCCGGTGTACTCTTCGGTGATTCCGTAGCCTTCCAGGACTTCCCTCTGTCCCTCCGCGGTGGCCCCGCCGTGGCTTCCCATGGCAGGGAATATAATTACCTCATTCCCCCGCTGCTTGAAGAAAGAGACGACGGTATTTGCGATCAGCGCCATGTTGCTGATACCGCGGCTTCCCATCGCCAGAGCGATTGTTTCGTTTCTGTCGAAGAGGTGTTCCCAGCGGGAGCACTCTTCTTTCACATGCGCGGCGATATTCTCTATATGTTCATCGTTAAAGACCTGATGTACCTTTACCAGTTCCGGAAAATCCACTTTGCTGCCTCCTTGATACGTAACAATGTTACCACTGTATATATTTATAAGTAAAAAAATTACTGTATTTTATCGACTTCGTCCCTCTGCCGTCATACTGTGTCCTCTATGTTAGGGTGATTGTGAGAGTAAACGATCGAGAGTAGAACGGTCGATTCCAAGCCGCTTTGCCGCCCGGCTCTTGTTGTATTTTTCTTCAACCATGGCCTGCTGAGCGGCCTTCTTCTTTATCTCGTCCATCGTACCGGACAGAATCGAGTTACTGCTGCCGTTCTGTTCATCTTCGATGCTGCCTTTGATCTCATGTGCGATCAGGTCGATATCCGGCGGACCGATACACCCCGTTCCGATCGTGAGGGCGACCCTTTCCATGATATTCTTCAGCTCCCGGATATTACCGGGCCAGGAGTACTCCTCCAGCTGTTTGATCACTTCCCTGGGGAGACACTCGATCTGCATCCCGTATTTTTTACAGAATGTAGAAAAGAAATGGTTGGCGAGGTATTTGATGTCCCCGGCATGCTCTCTCAGAGGCGGTATCCGCAGGTTCAATAGATTCAGGCGATAGTAGAGATCAGCCCTGAAGCGGCCTTCCTGTACCTGGTCTTTGAGGTTCTTGTTGGTCGCCGATATGACCCGGACATCGATGTCGATCAGCTTGTCCGAGCCTATCCGCATGATCTGCTTCTCTTCGAGTACCCTCAGGAACCTGACCTGCAGGCTCGGTTCTATCTCGCTTATCTCGTCGAGGAAGATCGTACCCTGATTGGCCATTTCGAAGAGACCCACCTTACCGTTCTTGGTCGCTCCTGTGAATGCGCCGTTCTCATAGCCGAAGAGTTCACTTTCGAGAAGGGGGGCCGGAATGGCGGCACAGTTCACCGCGACGAAGGGCTTGCAGCAGCGGCCGCTGGCGGAATGTATACTCTGAGCGAAAAGTTCCTTGCCTACTCCGCTCTCTCCCTCTATCAGAACGGTTGCGTCGGTGTTGGCATATCCCTTCGCTATTTCAATCTTCTTCAGCAGTTCGTCGTTCCTGGTCAGCACGTCATCGAATGTATATCTGGTTCTGAACCCCTGGGTGTAATATGTTCTCTTCTGGGGTTTCTGACTGCGCTGCTGGGAAGGCGAGAGCTCCTTTATAGTGGCGACCGTACCCCTGGTGATATTGTCAACCATGAGA
>JBNGED010000315.1:0-3639 GCA_049975605.1 Sediminispirochaetaceae bacterium
ATATTATTATTCTCAAGACTAAGAAGTATCTTCACTTGACCGAGATGATCAGGCTTCAACTCGAGCCGAATCTCGCCTGAACCGTTGTTCCGGACCATGACGCTGCCGCGTTTCACAATTTCGCTGTTCAGCTGTTCTCTCAGCTGCCTTGCCAGCTGGTTCTGCAGATCGCCGCCATGATCACTCTTCGACAGGGGAACCTGAGAAGTATCGCTTCCCTCGGAACGCACCAGCACCTGAAGCGCCTGCTGCGGGGAACCGTTTTGATCAGTCTGGCTGCCCGGTGAAGAACTGCTGCTCTGGGAAGAGATCAATCTGAACTCCGGCGGCTGTGCTCTTCCAGCTGATCCGTCCTTGCCCGCACTTCGCCCTGTCCGTTCGGATACTCCTTCCGCCTGTCCTTCGCCGGTTTTTTCCCCCGCTTTTCCCGTCTTCCTTCTTGAATCCACGACAGTAATCTTCGGCCGCTGGTCGGTTTCATCTCTTGCGACACCTTTGCCGGTCCGCCGGGAACCGGCCTCTTTTATCCCGTGTCCGTTCGCCGCTCTGCCTTCGCCGTTGAGTCCCTCTCCTTCGGCCTGGTCCTTCATTCTACGGCTGTTCTGTTCGAAAACTCCGGCAACTGCGGCGGCACCGGCCTTCACGGCCTGATCTGCAGCAGCCGACTCTACTGCGGCATCGTCCGAGCGGCTCTTTTTATCCAAATCCGCAGCGGTCTCTTCTTCACCTCTCCGGATCTGTTCGGAACGTTCCTGCTGAATTTTCCCGGCCGTACGACGACCTTCCTGTTCAGCTGCATCCGCTCCGTCTTTTTTCCCCTTGCTTCCATCGGCGGCAGTCTTCAGATCTTCGCCGTGACGATCCGTGTCAGCTTCCCCTGAAGAAGCTGCGTCGCCGGCTCCGGGGCTTTGTTTGCTATCCTCTCCGCTGACGGTCCTGCTGCTCTCTTCGGTCTTCTCCTCAGAGTTCTGATTACCATCGGTTCGAAGCTTTTCTTCCGAGGCTGCACTGTCTGCAGACTTACGGGCAGCTTGTTCCGCGGCATCCTGTCCGGCGGTTCGCTCCGCTGACTTCTCTTCTCCACTGGCGGACTGTGCACCGGCTTCCGTTCGATCTCCAACTGATCCTTTGTAGTACTCTGCATCTACGGTCCGTTTCTCCAGCTCCTGCCTGTCCATGTAGGTCTCGGATGCCGAAGTAAGCGAGGCCAGGTATTCACGGAAGGATTTCCCGGGTGCGGCCCCGCTTCCGTATGGTCCACCCGTGCCGGAAAATCCAGCCGGCGGCAGCCCCGCATCCGGCGCTGCGCCGATGTAATCGGCGGGAGAAAAATTGTTGATGATATACATCGACGCATCAATCACGTACTGTACCTATCCTTCAGGTTTTTTCAGCATCTTCCGGCTTATCTGTGCCGCCCGGTCGGAGGGCATCAGGGAAAGCCAGAAGGCCACTACCGAACTCTCTCCGGACTCCTGTGCCATCTCTTCAGTGGTCCTCAGAATATCGATGATATCCTGGTCTTCCATCTCGAGGAGCCGTTCTACGGCCCGCTGGGGCGGCATTCCGGTGAAGTACTCTGCAGACTTCCGGAGGTTCGCCTTTTTATTTTCGTACTGTTTTACACGTTCGTTAAAAGATTTTTCCTGTTCCGCGAGCGCTTTTTCCTTTTCTTCCAGCATCTCGAGCTTTTGTTGTACTTCTGCCTCCATTTTCTCCAACCCGTCCGTCCTGGTAAGCAAAGCTTCTTCCTGAAGCCGGAGCGCTTCCTCCCGCTTCGTGAGCCGTTCCCGTTCCAGCAGCAGCAGATCGTCCTCGTTTTCGATCTTCTCGGGGGCGGATATTCCTACCATTTTCGTCGCCGGTGCCAGAATTTCTTTTACATTCAACAGACCCAGATAGTCGAACCAGAGTGAACCTCCGATAAGCAGAACCAGAATGAGAATGAGCAGTAACAGTATCTGCGTGACAAATTTCAGACTTCCTGCCACAACAGCCTCCTTCGATTTAGTGTCGGCGCAATCACTGCACCCCCTCCAGACTCCGTATATACATGGAGGAGCTGATATCATCCAGGGCCTTCTGTTCCGCCTTCATCTGTTCCCGGTAATACAGTTTCTGTTTTCTGTCCTTCAGCTTATCCAGGATCTTCCGCTTCTTCGATGCTTCCAGAAATTCAATCTGCCGCTCACGGCGTTCGGCTTCGGCCTGCTCAAGTTCCCCCCGCAGTCCTTCGATCTCCCGGTCCATGCGGAGGGTATAATATTCTACGGACAGAAAGGAGCTTATGTCCCTGCCCATTGCGCCGCGCTTCGCAAAGACATTTTTCTTCCGTACCGAACGTTCCTGGATCTGACGGTGGAGGGCATTACATCTTCCCGTAGCTTCGCCCAGCCTTAGTTCACACTGCCTCTCGTGGTAACGTCTGAGTTCGAGAATTTTTTCCAGGTTAAACTGGAATCTTCGCATGTATGTCCTCCGGCATCTCTATCTGCACCCCGCTGATTTCAGACTTCCGCTGTATTGTCTCTCTGATATCGGCTTTTTCCTCTATTTCCTGGCTTAGAAAATCCCAGATATCGGCAATCTTGCCGATCGCCTCGTCAACTTCGCTATTACTACCTTCGGCATATGCTCCGACGTTGATTAGATCCTCGGCTTCACTGTAAGTCGCCATCATCTGCCTGATTTTCCCCGCCGCCCGCTGTTCCTCTCTGGTGGTAACCTTGGTTGCCAGCCGGGATAGCGAGTTCAGAACATCGATGGCCGGGTAGTGATAGGCCTGAGCCAGCTTGCGGCTCAGTACGATGTGCCCGTCGAGAATACCCCGGACCGTATCGGCCACCGGCTCATCCATGTCATCGCCCTCAACCAGAATATTGTAGAATCCGGTAATGGTCCCTTTTTCCGAATTGCCGCATCTCTCGAGGAGCTTCGGCAGGATCGAGAATACCGACGGGGTGAACCCTCTGGTGGCGGGCGGTTCACCAAGGGTGAGTCCTATTTCCCTCTGAGCCCGGGCAAACCGGGTGATCGAATCAAAGAGCAGCATAACGTCCTTGCCCTGGTCGCGGAAATATTCAGAGATTGCAGTAGCCACGAATGCCCCGCGGACCCTCGCCAGGGGATTGGTGTCGCTGGTGGAGACGACCAGAACCGACTTTTTCAGGCCTTCTTCTCCGAGGTCCTGTTCGATGAACTCCCGGACCTCCCTGCCGCGCTCTCCGATGAGGGCGATCACATTCACGTCCGCCAGGGTATTGCGGGCGATCATCCCGAGCAGCGTTGATTTCCCCACCCCGCTGCCGGAGAAGATGCCGATACGCTGACCTTTTCCCGGCGGCGTCATCGAATCGATTGCCCGAACTCCTGTGATGAGTCTCTCGGTTATTTTTTTTCTGAAAAGTACGTTGGGAGGAGTGTTGACGGTGGAGACGGTCTCCGCCGAGCCGACGGATCCCTTCCCGTCTATGGGTTTGCCCATAGCGTTGAGTACACGTCCCATGAGCTTCTCTGAAACGGGTATCGAGAGGAATTCTCCCATGGCGACAACGAGGCAGCCGGGTTCGATACCCTCCATCTGATCGAAGGCCATGAGCTGCACTTCCATGTTGTTGAATCCGATCACCTCCGCCCAGG
>JBNGED010000316.1:0-3628 GCA_049975605.1 Sediminispirochaetaceae bacterium
TGAAACCGGCAAATCGGCGGCGCGGATATCCGTCTGAAGGCCGGCGGATCGGGCTGGAAACTGTGGGACAAAACTGTAGGATAAACCGGGCTGATCAGAATTGCCGTTCCAATTCTTTCTGTATTTCCACCCACTCCTTGATGTGCTTCAGGAGCAGGTTCCGCAGCTTTTCGCTGCGCAGACGCCGGTAGTACTTAAGTACCAGGACTTCTTCCGGATTCACTATGACCCGTTCATAGGGGGAGTATACGCCGGCTTCATCGCCGGTGCTGTGAAGATCGGCATCTTCTTCAGGGGAGGGTATCAGCTTCACCATCGGAACATGCAGGACCTGGGAGAGCTGTATCAGCCGTTCGACAGTGAGGCTGGATTGGCCGTATTCGTACTTTTGCAGCTGCTGAAAAGATATGTCGAGCTTCTCGGCAAGTTCCTGCTGAGAGAGTCCCGATTCCTCGCGGAACTGTCTGATCCGCCGGCCTATCTTTTTTGCATTCTTCATCTGATATTTTTTCACCGAAATTCAACACTAATTATCCATTGAAACTGTTGATCTTACTACAAATCGAAAGTGGTGAGAAATCAGGAAAATATACAACCCTGGATAGGTACGCAGGATGAAAATGAAATACTGGCAAGGGTAATACCCCAAAGCTTGCGGGTAACAATCAATCTGCGAGTATAGACCTGCGGTTGTGCGCTCCAGGTTGAAGAATTCCATGCTCTCAGTATACAGTAAAACCGCGAACCATAATCTTGGTGGTACCAAGTTTGTGGTACTAAGATTTGACAACTATCCTCACAGACTTAATACTTGTTTGTATGAATGCAAAGAAGAACTCATTTATGCAGATGCAGCCGCCCATGGTGCGGGTTGTGTATGCTCTGGTGCCGCTGGTTCTGGCGGCGATCTACTACTTCGGGTGGCGCTTCCTGGCGGTGCTTGCCCTGGTGAACATTGCAGGAATTCTTTCCGAGTATCTGCTGGCACGGACCTACGGAATGAAGGTCACCTCTTCAGTGCTTGTGACCTGTTTTCTCTTCGCGCTGTCCCTGCCGCCTACTATCCCCTTCTGGATTGCCGTGGTGGGGATCGTGTTCGGCGTCGTCTTCGGCAAGATGGTGTTCGGCGGATTCGGGAAGAATGTCTTCAACCCCGCCATTTCGGGAAGGGCCTTCATCTATATCAGTTTCGGGGTGCCCCTGACCGGACGGTTCATCCAGCCGGTCAGCGGCAGCGCCCTCAGAGGTTTCGCTGCCTGGATGCCGCAGACGGACGTTCTCTCCAGCGCGACACCTCTCGTGGTTCAGGCACAGGGAGAGTCGATCCCCCTGCTCCGGCTTTTCCTCGGGGACATCGCAGGGTCTTTCGGAGAGACCTCCGCACTCCTGATTCTACTGGGCGGCATCTACATTGTCTGGAAAAAGGCGGCCAACTGGCACTTCATCGCTTCATCGGTAGCGGCCTTCCTCGCCATGTACGCGGCCCTCTTCTACAGCGGAGTACAGGGCGCCATCAACCCGATCTACGCCCTGTTCAGCGGGAGTTTCCTGTTCGCCGCAATATTTATGGTTACCGACCCGGTTTCCGCTTCCCAGACGACCAACCTCGGTCGATGGATTTACGGAATCATTATCGGGGTGATGACGGTGCTCATACGGGTATTCTCGGGCTGGCCTGAGGGGGTCACCTTCGCGATTCTGTTCGGAAATATGTTCGCGCCGCTGATCGATCACCTGATCAAGGAGCAGAAACGGAAACAGAAGGAAAAGAGGGAGGCGGCAGCGGCATGAAAAAGGACAGTCTATTTGCAGCCAGGATATATCCGATTATCTTCATGGTTCTGGTAACGGCGGTATTTATCTCCGGTGTATCCGGGATCTATCTCAGCACCAAGGAGCGGGTGCTTCTCAACGAGTCGATCTTTCAAAAAATGGCGGTGCTCTACGCCGCCGGAATCGAATATCCCGAGGGCAGGCCTCAGGAAATTCAGGCGGTATATGAAGAAAGTGTGAGGGAAGTCGGCAGCGTGAACGGTGAACCGGCCTACTTCGAAGTGGAGCTGCCTTCCGGCGCCCCCGGCTACGTGGTTTACACACGGGGAGCGGGGCTCTGGGGTGAGATCGTAGCGGCATTCGGGTTCGAGCAGGACCTGAACACCATCACCGGCGTGGAGTTCGTGGAACAGAACGAGACCCCCGGACTGGGAGCCCGGATCACCGAGGAGTGGTTCAAGCAGCAGTTCAGGGGGAAAAAGGGTCCCTTCGTGCTGGTCGAGGAGGGGACGGCGGACGAGACGAACGAACTCGACGCTATAACGGGAGCCACCCGCACATCGGACGCGGTGCTCAAGATTGCCAACAACGCCTTTGAAGTGGCGGAGGCAAAAGTGAAGGGGGGTAACTGAGATGCCGGCACGCGGTAAAGTAAAGAAAACATTCATGGACCCGCTGGGAAAGAACAATCCCGTATTCGCACAGATTCTCGGAATCTGCTCGACCCTGGCGGTCACCAACAAACTGGAAAATACGGTCATCATGTCGATGGGGGTGCTCTTCACTACCGCGCTCTCCGGCCTGACGATATCGCTGATACGGAAGTTGATTCCGGCAAGGGTGCGGATGATGGCGGAGACCTTAATTATCGCGAGTTTTGTCATCATTGTCGACATCTTCCTGAGGGCCTATATGCCTGACATCTGGAAGCAGCTGGGGCCCTACGTCGGTCTGATCATTACCAACTGCATCATCATGGGCCGGGCGGAGGCTTTTGCGTTGAACAATCCTCCGGGGCTGTCCCTGGTGGACGGAATTTCTTCAGGGCTCGGCTACTCCTACGTACTGATCGTTATTGCCTTTTTCCGGGAACTCCTCGGAACTGGTGAGGTATGGGGCATTCCCGTTCTCGGCGACTGGTGGACCAACTGGTCGATCATGATCATGCCGCCGGGGGCCTTCTTCATGCTGGCTCTGTTCATATGGATTGTAAAAGGGGTTCTTATAAAGGAAACCGAGGAGGCTGTCAAATGAGTACCGAAGCTGTTCCTGTAGCAATCTTTTTTGCGGCTATTTTCACCAACAATATCCTCCTTGCCAATTACCTGGGAATGTGCTCCTTTCTGTCCGTCTCCCGGGAGATAAAGACCTCGGTCGGACTGGGAGTTGCGGTCATCTTCGTTATGGCCAGCACCAGTATGCTCAACTGGGTAGTATACTACAAGATTCTGATCCCCCTGGATCTGGAGTATCTACGCTTTATCGTCTTCATCATCGTCATAGCCGCCTTCGTGCAGCTGGTGGAGATGATAATAGAACGGGTCTCCGAAGTTCTGTACGCGGCCCTCGGAATCTTTCTGCCTCTTATCACGGTCAATTGCGCCATCCTCGGGGTGAGCCTCTTCATGGTTATCCGGGAGTACACGTTTATCGAGTCGTTTACATTCGGGCTGGGCAGCGGAATCGGCTGGTTCCTGGCCATCCTGGCGATGGCGGGAATACGGCAGAAGCTGAAACGGGCCCGTATTCCTCATGGACTCGAGGGTGCGGGTATCACTTTGATCATTACCGGCATGATGGCCCTGGCTTTTATGGGTTTTTCCGGCATGCTGCCGATAGGATAGGAGGCGAATAT
>JBNGED010000317.1:0-3628 GCA_049975605.1 Sediminispirochaetaceae bacterium
CACATACACCTTGCTGGCAACATTCACTGATCTGGCCGGAAACAGTACGGACATAGCTCCGAGAGATATCAAGATCGACATAAGGCCGGTGGATGTGAAGCTTGCTGTGGACGAACCAGGCTTCTCACCGAACGGAGACGACCGTTCGGATTTCCTGCCGATACGGATCGACGCGAGTCAGTACGACGATGTACAGAGATGGACACTGCAGATTCTCGGCAGCGGCGGTGAAATACAGCGGGTGTTCAGCGGTGAAACGGATATGCCCGGTGAAGTAGTGTGGGACGGCAACCTGATGCAGCAGGAAGATATGGAAATGCAGCAGGCAGCGGAGGGCCGCTACACGGCGAAGATCGATGTTGAATACATGAAGGGGAAATCAGCAAGCGACACGAGTTCTTCCTTTGTCCTCGATGTGACCCCGCCGCGGGTTGGAGTGAAGGTCGTCCCGGATCCCTTCGCCCGTACGGATGAAGGTCTGGAAGGCGATATCTATATAACCGTGGACGTACAGGAAGAGACGGAGGTCACCGGCTGGACCATGGATATCCTGGACAGCACCGGCGATGTGATCCGGACCTACAGCGGTGAAGGCGATCCCTCCGGGGACATCACCTGGAGCGCCGGTAAAGGTAAGGGAGAACCGGCCATCGATGTGGAGCAGTTCACCCTGAAGCTGCAGGTCAGCGACCGGGGCGGCAATGTGCGGGAGTACAGTCAGTATGTACCGCTGGATATTTTTCTTGTAAAACGAAACGGCAAGCTCCATATCGCGGTTCCGAATATCATATTCGGCGCGTATAAGCACACCCTCGATTCACGCGGTGCCGAGATGGAAGAGCGTAACCTGGACTCGATCAGCAAGGTGGTGGATATCTATGACCGGTATCCCGCCCATGACCTGCTGCTCGAAGGGCATGCCCTGAATATCTACCGCGGGGTGAGCAGCAGCAAGGAGGCCGCCGAAGAGGAGATCCTGGTGCCTCTGACGAAGAGAAGGGCTGAAACGGTCAGGGACGCCCTCGTCGAACGTGGAATGCCGGCAAGCAAGATCGAGATCGAGTACTACGGCGGCACCCGTCCGATCGTGTCGGTACATGACAGCAGCATATGGTGGAAGAACCGCCGTGTCGAGTTCATCATGAAGAAGAACCCGGTCGAGTGAGCAGGAGATTGAATAGATTTTAGATTTTTAATTATTTTTGTTTTTTCATTTGGATTTCATAAAAAACTAATAGAGTCCCCTTATGATCAGTCATAAGGGGACTTTTTTATGCATGCTGGCAGCGACATTCATTTTGAATTGCAGCTCAACCCGGTTGATTACGGCGGCGATGTACGGGACGATGATTATCTGCGCTTCGTAGAGATGATCAACGGAGGTAAGATTCACTGCTATATGCAGCCGATCTACGATCTCTATACGGGCCGTATATTCGGTTACGAACTGCTGGCCCGGGGAGTCGAACCATTCGTCTCTCCTCTTCTCATGTTCGAAAGAGCGAAGGAGTGGGACCTCACATGGGAACTCGAATACGCCTGCAGGACGGCGGCCCTCAGTAAGGTCGCTGAATTGGCTGAAGAGCTGCCGACGGCCAATTTTTTTATAAACATCAGCCCCGAGACCTTTTCGAAGCTGGAATTTCAATCCTCCTTCACCATGGAACGGCTGAAGCAGTACGGTATCAGCGCGGAGAAGCTGGTCCTGGAGATCACCGAGACGGCGAGTGTAAAGGACTATCAGCACTTCGAAAAAACGATCGGCATGTACGTTGAGCAGGGATTCCGGATCGCCCTGGACGATTTCGGGTCCGGTCACAGCGGTCTGATCACCCTGGCGGCAACCACTCCCCATTTCATGAAGATCGACAAGCAGCTGGTCCGCGGTATTCACCGCAACAGCTACAAACAGAACCTGGTGAAGGCCATATCGGACTTCGCTGAAAACGTGGGCAGTTATATGCTTCTGGAGGGGATTGAGACGGCCGATGAACTGCGGACCGCGTACCGTCTCGGAGCGAGGTATGCCCAGTGTTTTTATCTCGGCAGACCGGCCCCGGAGCCCCGGATAATATTGAAGCAGACCAGGACCGAACTGGACGGACTCATGAACGAATATGTCCGCAAGAGCTTCTCGGTTGATATTTCCATCTACAAGATGATTACCCGTCCCTCCACCTTCCTGCAGCATACGCTCACCGTTTCACAGCTCGATGAGTTTTTCCGGTCCCAGAACAGTGTCAGCCACGTCATCATCACCGACAAGCAGGACCATCCGGTCGGACTGATCACGCGGCAGGGCTTCTATTCCCACCTTTCCGGACGGTACGGATACGCCATTTTCGAGCGGAAGGATGTCGACATGATATCCAACCGGGACATGCTGATCGTTCGTGAGAACATCGATCTGCGTATGCTGGGAAAACTGGCTATGAGCCGGACGAACAACGGCCTCTACGATCCGGTGGTGGTGGTGGATAAGAACAACCGGCTGGTGGGGACCATCACCATGAAAAACGTGATCGCCAGGGCCTTCGACACGGAGATCAAATTCGCTACCAGCGCCAACCCTCTGACCTCCCTGCCGGGCAATGTCATCATAAACGTCTGGCTAGAGGATGTGCTGCACAAATCCGAGTATTCCATCGCCTACATCGATCTCGACCGCTTCAAGGAATACAACGACCACTATGGTTTTTCCTCCGGGGACGAAATGATCAAGCTGGTGGCGGAGATCCTGTCTGAAAAGATACAGATGATCGAGGCCGAATGCCGGCTCGGTCACATCGGCGGCGACGACTTCGTCGTGATCTGTGAAGAAATTCTCGATACCGGCTTTTTTACGGGGATCTGTTCCGATTTTGATCTCCGCAAGAAAAAGCTCTTCTACGACGAGGATGTGCAGCGCGGTTCCTACCTGTGTGCCAATCGAAAAGGCGTCGTCGAGGAGATTCCCCTGGTTACCCTCAGCATCGGCGTGGTGACAAATGAGAACTTCGAGCGTCCTCCCCATCCGGGCAAACTCGGTCAAAGTGTTGCCCATCTGAAGAGTAAGATCAAGGAAATCAACTACAGACAGCGGACCAGCGGCTACCTCTTCGAGCGCCGGATCTATTCCGATGCGATAAGCTGATCAGCCGTCTCTTCTTCGATACCCGCTTCCTCGGCGACTGTTCTGTTGTAGGCGATCCCGCCGATCAGCGCGGTCAGGGGCGCTACCAGGACAAGCCCGAAGCTTCCGACCAGTGTGTGCAGAATTTCAGCGGAGACATAGGTGATATTGAGCACATTGATGAGGGGCGTCCCCTGGGCGATGAATACCATCAGCATGGCCGTGTATCCGCCGGAATATGCCAGCAGCAGGGTGGTGGTCATGGTTCCTACGACGGCTCTTCCGACGGTGATCCCGGAGAGTATCAGTTTGCCGGTGGAGATGGCCGGATGGTTCTGCTTCACCTCGTACATCGAGGCGGCGATGTCCATGGCGATATCCATCACGGCTCCGGAAGATGCCAGAAAAATACCGGACAGGAAGATTTTATACAGATCCAGATGAGGGTACCCTGAATAGAGCAGGGTCTCGGAGAACTGCTTGACTGCACCGTGTATATGGAAGGCCTTTCCGAAG
>JBNGED010000318.1:0-3623 GCA_049975605.1 Sediminispirochaetaceae bacterium
GGGGTTGGGGCAGAAGAAATAATTCGGGTTCAAGAGGTCCTCCTTGTTCTTTGGTTTTCATGAACAAAAAGGAGGTCTTGATTACCTCTGCTTCAAAACCCTAATCTTTGGGGTAGGTAATATTGAATTGGACAGTCCTACATTCTATACTGAGGTGCTGTGAAAGATAATCCGTACGACACCGAAGATCTCATTGCCGCCCTGGCAACTCCCTGGGCGGCCGGCGCCCTGGCGATCATCCGTACCAGCGGAGAAGGCTGTATCAGGGCGTTTACTCCCGTTTTTTCCAATTCCGGACAGCTTGCGGAAGCTCCAAGCGGCACGATGGTGTTCGGCTATCTTCACGAACGCGGAGGAATTGAAGTTGATCAGGTAATGCTCGGGGTCTTCCGCGCCGGGCATGGATACACCGGTCAGGAGAGTGTGGAAATCTACTGCCACGGCAGTCTTCCGGGAATCCAGCGTATCCTGGATCTCCTGCGGAGCGAAGGCTTCCGTGATGCCGCCCCCGGGGAATTTTCCATGCGGGCCTTTCTGAATGGAAAAATGGACCTCACCCGGGCCGAGGCGGTCCATGAGATTATTGCTGCAAAGACACGAAGGGCCCATTCGCTGGCGCTCAACCGTCTGTCCGGGGCGGTGTGGCAGCGGATAGACGCCCTGAAGACGCAGCTGAAGCAGATACTCGCCCTGGTGGAGCTCCAGCTCGATTACCCGGAAGATGAGCTTGAAGAACTGCCGCATTTACCCCTCGGCGAGATGGAGAAGATCGGCGGGGGAATAGAAGAGCTCCTGGCGACCTATCGGGCCGGACGGCTTTACCAGGAGGGAGTTGCCGTTGCGCTGGCGGGTCCGACCAATGCCGGCAAGTCGGCCCTTTTCAATCTTTTCCTGAAAGAGGACCGCGCCATAGTTTCCGGAGTGCACGGCACGACCCGGGACTACATAGAGTCCTGGATAACGATTTCCGGTATTCCTGTGCGGCTCTTCGACACTGCCGGTCTGCGTGATGCCGAGCATCCGGTGGAAGCGGAGGGGATCCGCAGAAGCGCCAGGATCATAGAGAACGCTGCGCTCGTGCTCTATATCGTCGACGGAACCGCGGGTTTGAGCGAATGGGACCGACAGGTCCTGCAGGAGCGTGAGATCATTCCCGGGGGGGGAGATCGGAATTTTCTGTTCGTGTGGAACAAGATCGACCTGGCGGCAAAGCCGGCTCCGGAGGGATGGCTGCCGCTCAGCGCCGAAACGGGCGAGGGGTTTTCACGTCTTGAAAAAGAGCTGAGCAGCAGGATTCTCGGCGCTGCCTCCGCGGAAGGGGAGGTAATGATCGACTCCCGCCGGCAGCGGGAGCTCCTTGTACGTGCGGGCGGAGCCCTGCGGCAGGCCGTGCAGGCTGCTGGAGACGGGATGGCCATGGACTTTATCGCCGCCGATCTCAGGGAGGCGCTGGACGCCCTGGGCGAGATTACCGGAGAGGTTACATCGGCGGACATCCTGAACCAGATATTCGGCGATTTTTGCGTAGGGAAATAGCTATGGATTATGATGCGATTGTAATAGGCGGGGGGCACGCTGGTATCGAGGCGGCCCTCGCGCTTGCACGGCTCGATTTTCAGACTTTAATGATCACCCAGAGTCTCGATGCCATCGGACGGCTGAGCTGCAATCCGGCGATAGGGGGGCTGTCGAAGGGCAATATGGTGCGGGAGATCGACGCCCTCGGCGGAGAGATGGCCCGTCTGATCGACCAGACGATGATCCAGTTCCGGATCCTCAATCTTCGACGGGGACCGGCGGTGCAGGCATACCGCGCTCAGGCTGACAAGTTCAGCTATAACCGTCTCGCCAAGGAGACCCTGGAACACCAGAAGAACCTGCAGCTCTTCCAGGACACGGTTACTGATTTCATTCTGAGCAGCAACGGGAGCGCTGTCGAGGGAGTCATAACGGAGAGGGGCCGCCGGTTCCGCAGCCGGTCGGTGGTCCTGACTACCGGCACGTTTATGGAGGGGAAGGTCTTCATCGGAGACTATATCGGCTCCTCCGGCCGGATCGGGGAACCGGCGGCGATAGGCCTGGGAACATCCCTGCGCAGGATGGGATTCACCGTCGAGCGGCTGAAGACCGGCACGCCCGCCCGGGTCAAACGGAGCTCCATTGATTTCAGCAGGATGGAGGAGCAGAAGGGCGACGAGCTCATGCTGCCGTTTTCCTTCGGCAATGAGAAGATCGAGCGGCCCTCGGTCTCCTGTTATATAACCTACACCAACGATGCGACCCATCAGATCATCCGCGAGAACATGGACAAATCCCCTCTCTACGGGGGGAAAATCGTGGGTGTCGGCCCGCGCTACTGTCCCTCCATCGAGGACAAGGTCGTGAGATTTCCCGACCGGAACCGTCATCAGATCTTCGTGGAGCCGGAGGGGCTGGGAAGCGAGGAGATGTATCTCAACGGGATATCCTCATCGCTTCCCGAGGAGGTGCAGGAACGGTTCATCCGTACCCTGCCGGGACTGGATCACGTTCAGTTCATGCGTCCGGGATATGCGGTGGAGTACGATTTCCTCGACCCGCGGCAGCTCTATCCGAGCCTCGAAGCCAAGCGGCTGCAGGGACTCTTCGTGGCCGGTCAGACCAACGGCACCAGCGGTTACGAGGAGGCCGGAGTCCAGGGCCTGCTGGCGGGAATCAATGCCGCCCTGAAGATGAGGGGCGAGCAGCCGCTGATACTGACCAGGGCGGAGGCGTACACCGGAGTTCTGGTGGACGACCTGGTCACCAAGGGGACCAACGAGCCGTACCGGATGTTTACCAGCCGGGCGGAGTACCGGCTCAATCTGAGGCACGAATCGGCGGATGAACGGCTCCTCGAGAAGGCCTACCGGATCGGTCTGCAGAGCGGGGAGGCGTACCAGCGGCTCAAGGAGAAGCTCTCAACGGTGGAGGAGATCCGCGAGCTGGTCAGGACCAGGAAGGTGGACGCTGAAATGCTCTCGGCGGCCGGAGGATGCGGCGGGCCGGAATCCGCGGGCGCATCCAGTACATCGGATACACCGAGCGCTGCCGGCGCGTCGAGTGCATCAAATGCAAATGATGCCGCGGAGGCGCGCTGGTCCGCATTAAAAGGTAAATCCATCCTGCAGCTGATGAAGATGCCGGAGTTGAGTATCGATGATCTTGCATGTCTGCTCCCTGAATTGAAAGACTACCCTCGCAACTGCCTCGAGCATCTCCACCTCGAGGTCAAGTATGACGGCTATATCCGCCGGCAGCTGCAGCAGGTGGAGCGTTTCCAGCGGCTCGAGAATATGAAGATACCGGACGGATTCGATTATGACGGTCTAGATGGAATTTCCACTGAATCGAGGCAGAAGTTCAAAGATATCCGTCCCATCTCGGTGGGTCAGGCTTCGCGCATTTCGGGAGTCCGATCCTCAGACATCGCGGTGCTCATGGTTGCCCTGGGGAAGAAGCGGCGGTGAGTCCGGAATCCGGGACTGCGGACCGCGCTCTCCTCGAGGAGGGGCTGGAGGAGATGAATCGACGGAATCCGGGTGCGTTTCCTCCAGGCGGCGCTTTGATCCCCGGTCTGGAGCGGCTGCTCGACGAGATACAGC
>JBNGED010000319.1:0-3594 GCA_049975605.1 Sediminispirochaetaceae bacterium
AATTCAGGATAGTCCTCAATGAGCGCTATTTCAGGGAGCACTGTGAGCGGGCGATCGGTCATCTGGAGGCCGCCCGGGATTTCTCGGAAGACCCGGAGTTCACTCTCTATCTCGATGCCAAGATCGAAGAGTTGCGCACGGGAAGCAAGGAAGCCCGCCGTCTGGCCGACTATCACTGGATCAGACACAACAGCGATGTGGACGTCATTCTGAGTACCGCCCTGGAGGTCTATCTCGACGGATGGCAGAATGTGAAGGGCGCCGCCTGCGGGGCCGTACTGGTGAAGAATCACGGCATGGAGCAGCTCCTGAAGCAGTTCGTTGCGAGAGTTGCCGGGTGGGAATCGGCGGCTCCCTGGAAGTGGAGGCGGGAACAGATTGATTCCGAAAAGCTTCCGAAGCTGAAGTTCGTCGATGTCTTTAACTGGTCGGGAGATTATGTCAGCTCTCCGCAAACGGTGCTTGCGCAGAGCCTGCCGAATGATGAATGGGTGGGGAAAAATATCGGCACGGTGAATATGCTGTACCGCAACACCGGCGAAGCCGTCCATCAGCTGCGGGGGAGCCTTCTCGCCGAAGAATTTTTACCAAAAAAAGTCATGGAGCAGTACGGAGAACAGCTCTATTACGGCGGGCAAATTCACGCTATCCTGCACGAGATCGGCCATACAACCGGACGGCAGGACCCGGACCATCCCGATCAGCCTTCAAGCTACCTGAAGGAGGAGTACAGCCCCCTCGAAGAGGCGAGGGCCGAGCTCTTCGGCATGTGGGCCGCCCAGGCCTCGGTTCAGGCCGGGATCATCACCCGGGAAGCGGCCGATGCCGGTCAGTATTCAATGCTCCTGTCGATGATCAATTCCCTCAAGTTCGAAGCCGCCCAGGCGCACAATATCGCCCGTAATGTAATATTTCACTACCTGAAGGAGGCAGAGGTCATCCGGATTGAACAGGAAGACGGCAGGAAGAAGCTCTCCCTCGATCTCAGCGTCCTCCATCCTCATGTCGAGAAACTTCTCGGACGGATCGGCGATATCAAAGCCGCCGGAGACCGTGAAGGGGCGGCTGCCTTGCGTGCCGAGTACTGCTTCGAGGATCCCCTGCGGCTTGAGATAGAGGAGCGTACCGCTTCGGTCCCCCTTGGAACGGGCCTGATTTTTCCCGTGCTCGAGGAAGCAGGAGGAAGGTTCACATCGGAGATAGAGTACCCCGCCTTCTCCCGGCAGCGTAAATTCATGTGAGCGGAGTCACCGATACCCCCGGAAGACAGTTTATAAATATTCTACTTGCGTTACTACTCTTCGCGCTAGCCGGAAGGCCGGCCGGCCTCCACGGGGATGATTTCCCACCGGGATACACCCGTATCCTCTATCTGGTGGACACCAGTTACAGCATGGGCGTCACGATGCCTGGAAGCCGGCAGAGCCAGGCTGAGATCGCCCGCGGTCTGATCGCTGCGTCGATAGAGCAGCACGCCGGCGCCAGATATGCCATGGCCGTCTTCTCAGGTCCGGACAGTTTCTCTGTCCTGGTACCCTTCACCGCAGATCCAGGCAGGATCACCGCGGCCCTCCCGGGGCTGGAATACTGGGACATTACAGATATCGAATCCGCCCTGGAAGCGGCGGCGAGGTTCATGGGCCGGCATGCTTCCGGTCCTTCTAAAATCGTTCTGGTGAGCGACGGGGTCCAGACAGCGGGCGCCCTCTATTCATTGCCGCAAGTACGGGCCGGAGTATATGCTGCCGGGGCATTGGAAACGGAGATGAAAACGGAAATGGAAGCGGAGGTAGAGGTGGAGCTTCTACCCGTTCCTCTCCCCTTCAACCGCCCCGCCGAAGAGAGATGGAATCGGTGGATGACAGCCGGGCAGAAGGATGACACTAACAGTACAGAACCGGCAGCTTTAACAGGTGAAGATTCTTCACGGCCGCCGCCTCCGATAATCAACACGGGATCTTCCGAGGTGCTCGTCGAAGCGGACCAGTTCGAAGGGAGCGTTTTTTTCACGATTATTGAAAAAATAGATCTCCTGCTCTCCCCGTTGATGCTGCTGGCGCTGTGCATCTCTCTCTTCCCGCTATATGCCGCCGGGGCATACCTGCTGCGGTTCAGGAAGGATGCGGAGCCCACCGTCGATTATCGGAGCCGGTATTTCGTCCACTATCGGGTGAGGACAAGCGCCGCCGTTCGGGAGGAGGTCCGCGAAACGAGATTGTCCAAAGACGGGGATCTGCTTTTTCCCCTCGGAAGGTCCGTGATGAGAATCAGCCTGAAGGATGATCATATGGAAATCTCTTCCAGGCAGCCGGTGCTGATCGACGGAGTGGCCGCACGGCACAGGAAGATTCATCCGGGAAGCCGGATCGTGGCAGGCGGCTCCTACTACACCATCCGGAAAGTCGAGGAGGTTCGCGAAGCGGTGGATACGGATACCCGTACCGTTCCGCAAGCGCATGATGTTCCCGCCGGTCTACCGACGGTCCCCACCTGTATTGCCGTCCTCCTGGTACTGCTTTCCCTGGGTATTATAAGCGCCGCCGATATTCGACGGCCCGTCCGGGTTCAGGAAGTCGAACGCCGGATCGAACTGCGCCCCTATGACTGGACGGCAGACTTCACCGGAGGAATGGAGGGGGCTGCTTTTTCTCCGGAAGCCCCGCCCCTCGTTATTCAGGGGAAAAAAAACGCCGCGGGCTGGGAATTCGAAGGGGCCCCGCCGCCCGGTGAAGTCGATCTTCTCTGTATACACAGCCACCCGGATGATGAGAGCATCGACTTCGGAGGGCTGTTGGCCCGGGCTTCGATGGAGGGAAAGAAGACAGCCGTCGTTCTCTGCACCGACGGCGAGTCGGGGCTGTCCCGCGGACCGTCGAGGCCGGGTGTATCCGGCGGAGCAGGGTCCCTGAAGGAGACCCGGGTCGCGGAAGCCCGGGCGGCGATGGCTTGGCTGGGGGTGGACTACTATGTGCGCCTCGGTTTCGAGAATCACCCCTATTCAAGTCAGCTGCAGGTTCTGCCGATTGAGGAGGTGTATGCGGACTGGGGCGGGTACGGTAATGTAAAATCCGCCCTGAGTACCCTGATCAGACGGCTGGAGCCGCGAATGATCGCCGCCCCGGACGGACCCTCTCCCGCGAGGGAACATTTCGAACATGAAGCGGCGGGTTTCGCTGCGGCGGAAGCGGTGCAGGAGTTGCGCGAAGAGGGCGGATATAGACCGCAAAGCTTCGTGACAGTTGTCGACCCGCTGCAGAAGGACCTGTTCCGGGAAGCCGAGGGACTTGAGGTGCTCGAGCCCGCAGTTCCCGGACGGCCTTCACCGCGAATGGTCCAGCACCGGGCGCTTCTTGCACATATGAGTCAGATCGATGCGAGAATCATCGCGCTTGAGTATACATCCCTGTTTCAGCATGAATTTTATATACAGAGGGCAGAGAATGAAGCTGAGAATGGAACCGAGTGAAAAGATGAAAGCCGCAAATGGTGTTCTGCTGTGTTTATGTCTTGTCTGGTCGACCCTGATTGGCTTTACCGCATGTACGAGCATGCCGCCGGGCTCTTCAGGGCAGGGCGCTGTATCAGCCTCAGCTC
>JBNGED010000320.1:0-3583 GCA_049975605.1 Sediminispirochaetaceae bacterium
GCAATATAGTCAATTAAGCTACTAACAGGTTTGCCTTTAGCACATTATCCAAAGGAGGTCGTGCAGCCAATGGGCAGAAATCAGGCAGACTCGATAGCCGTATGCGAGAGTATCATCGATCTCGGCACGGCTGATGACACACAGAGGGCTTTTTCGAAGCTCATCGAGCATGCGTGCAGATTAGTCCCTACGGACCACGGCGCCGCCCTGTTCACACTGAAGGGACGCTACCCGAGGTGCATTCGGTGGCCGGAGTATGCAGCGCCGCGGATACAGGATTTCAACAGCTACTTCAACCGCAGGATCCCCATTCTCGATAATCATGAATCTCTTGTTCTCGGGCCAGTCAGCTGGCGGCAGTATCGCGACACCGAATATGTGGCCGACTTTCACAATCCCCTCGGCATACACCACAGTGTCGGAGCTTCTTTCCTCGACTCGTTTACGGGGCAAAGGTACGTGTTCTGGCTCCATCGGTACGGCAGGAAGACGGTTTTTTCCGAAAAAGAAGCAGCTACCCTGCGGCTCCTGTGCAGGCAGGCCGCCTGTATTATATCCCTTCGCAGCGAACTCGACGCCGTCCGCCGCGAAGCTATCTGTGATTCGGAACTCGGCAGCGATGCGGAGGTCCTCAGCCGGCGGGAATTGGAGGTGGCCAGACTCATCTGCAGGCACCTCTCCATGCAGGAGATCGCTGATTTGCTCAGGATAAGCCGGCGAACCGTAGAGCGGCATGCAATGCACATCTATCAGAAGCTCAGAGTCGCCAACCGGAAGGAGCTGGCCCGGCTCCTGTGCAACCGGATCGGCGAATAGCCGCGACGGGCATGAAAGCAGCCTGCCGCGCGTTCTCGACCCTCCTGACATCCCCAGGCTTCGGACCACTTACGGGTATTTATCAAATAATTCCCTGACTTCTTGTTCCACTGGTATTACCTTTTAGATAAACACTGGTTAGTGAAAAGGAGTAATAAGATATGAAAAAGATTCTAACAGGAGCGCTTCTGCTGCTGTTTACAGCCGCAGGGATGTGGGCGCAGCCGGCACCTGTCCACGAGAGCGTGGCCGTCGCCGATTCGGTGACCGGCGGATTCGTAAATCCGGCCGTCCTGAGTTACGGCAACGGCACCGGCTTCGGATACCTTCAAATGTACGACAACGACGGTTTCAGTGAAGACTTCTCCCTCTACATCAACACCGAGGCCATCGGATACGCCTACAGCGAACGGGCCACGGCAGGCAGCCACACGATTAACCTGTCTTTTCCGATCTACGACAACCTCTATTTCGGAACGGCCCTGTTAACCGAAGACTTTACCGAAAGCACCTCATCATGGAAATTCGGGGCCCTCATCAGGCCGACCGATTACCTGTCCATCGGGAGTACTGCCCTCGTTCCTCCCTCGGGGGATTCCGAGTTCATGAGCGGGGTAGCAATCCGCCCGCTCTTTTTTTCCGATGACTACATCCGGAAGCTGACGGTCTTCGCCGATCTTCCCTGGGACCTGGACGGCGTCTCTTCACCGACTGTCGGGCTTCACTTCGAACCGATCGACGGTCTCCAGACCAGGATCGGATATGATCTGGAAAATGAAGCCCTGGGCTTCTCACTCAGCCTGGCGATCGGTACCTTCAGGGGCGGCAGCTACGTTCAGACCAATGATTCGGTTGACATGCAGTCGGGTGCGGCCTTCGTACAATTCTCGCCGCAGCCCTTTACCTATCCGTACACGATTTCCAGGGATGTCTACTACGACTATGACCTGGGAAGCGAGATCGTCGAAACCGGGCAGGCCATCCGGACCGGGAATTTCTATTTCATCATCGATCAGAATACCCTCCTGGAGACCCTCGATGAGCTGAAACAGATCGAGGAAGCACCTCACATCGACGGCATCGTTCTTGTCAACCAGCACACCTTTATGTCATACAGCACCATGCTCGAAGTCCGGGACGCGCTGCAGCGGATCAGGGACCGGGGGAAAAAGGTCGTCTTCTACAGCGACTATATGAGCAGCCTGGAATACACCATGGCCGCCTCGGTCGGCGACGCGGTCTACCTGCATCCACAGGGAGTGATCGATCTGAAGGGGATGTCCGTCTCCAGCCCCTATTTCAAGAACTTCTTCAACAAGTTCGGCATCGATGTAGCCAACTTCCATGTCGGCGAGTACAAGACGGCTTACAACTTCCTGTCCGAATCATCGATGCCGGAGGCCGAAAGGGAGGCCCTGGCCTATATGATCAAAGGACTGCAGGGCGAGATGGAGCGGCTGATTTCGGATGGGCGCGGACCGGTTCTGCAGGGCGATATCTCCGAGATTGTCAATGCAGGTCCATACATGGTAGCCGAAAAGGCCCTTGACGCCGGACTGGTAGACGGATTGATTCAGGAGGACCAGCTGGAGGAGACCGTCTCCTTTTTCGGTTCGAATACGGTCCTTCGGGAAAAAATTCCTCTCCAGCTGGTCAGGTCCGACTGGAACGATCCGTATGCCGCCAAAGTCGCTGTAATTCACGCCGTTGGTCCCATAATTCCGGGCGAAGGGATGCCGGGCAGCACCATCGGCGCGGAGACATTAGCCGGGGCGATCAAAGCCGCCCGCGAGAACAATCAGATCAAGGCGATCATCCTGAGGGTCAACTCGGGAGGCGGCTCCGCCCTCGCATCGGATATCATCGCCCGGGAAGTAGAACTGTGCCGGATCGGGGAGAACGCCAAACCGGTTATCGTTTCCATGACCGGGGCCGCGGCGTCCGGCGGTTACTACATCTCCGCCTTCGCCGACCGGATAATCTCCTCACCGGTAGCCATAACCGGATCCATCGGCGTGATCGCGGTATTCCCCAACTTCGCGGGACTGCTGGAGAAGCAGATGATCGGCTGGGATGTAGTGAAGCAGAGCGATCAGGCGGATTTCGGCGCCATGTATCGTCAGCTCACGGAAGGTGAAAAGGAGATGATCGGAGAGTTCATCGACAGCACCTACGACCGCTTCCTGACCGTCGTCAGCGAAGGGCGCGGCATACCGAAGGAGGATGTGGAAAAAATCGCCGGAGGCCGGATCTGGACCGGTACGCAGGCTATGGAACGGGGTCTGGTGGACGAGACCGGCGGATACCGGCGGGCCTTCGAAGCGGCCGCCGAAGCGGCAGGCATCAAAGGTGAGATCGAACTCATCGACTACACCTACGCCGACAAATGGGGCGTCATCTCCCTCGGCCGTCTTCCCGAGATGAGCGCAGCTCTCTTCGATCTGCGCGCCGGAAACAGCCGGGGCGTTACTGCCGCACTTCCCCCGGAACTGGAGCACCTGTACCGCTACTACTCGGCCGCCGGGGAAGGCCATGACGCCGCCTCCTACAGCCTGATGGTAATGCCCTATTACATCGAAGATGTAACGACAAAGTAATTTTTTTCTGAATCAGACAGGTATCTCATATCCTCATTGAGGGTATGAGATACCACAATTCCGTCCACGAATCTCCCGTACAGGAGGCCGAACGGCCCCGGGAGAGACTGCTGAGGCTGGGGGTCAACCGCCTTTCCGACAGGGACCTGGTGATGCTGATCGTCGGTTCC
>JBNGED010000321.1:0-3570 GCA_049975605.1 Sediminispirochaetaceae bacterium
GATTACCGCTGCCGACTTCAACTCCCTTGATCTTGACGCTGTACTCATTCGGTTCGAGACGCATATTGTCGATTATTCGTATTCGGGGAACGACGAGTCCAAGCTCCAGAGCCGATTCTCGGCGAATCCTGGTAATCCTGTCCAGCAGTTCGGCTCCATGGTCCTTGTCAACCAGCGGAATCAGACCGTACCCCAGCTCGAGAGAAAGCTGATCGAGAGGCACCACCGGCGATATCTCCTGCGGGGCCTCCTCCTTCTTTCTCGTTTCCGCAGCCTCCTTCTCCGTCTTCTCGCGTGCCGCAACCCTGCGGGAGAGCCGGAAAGCGAGAAAGCCGATCATGAGGGAGAGTACTATAAGCACCGCTGATGGAAAACCCGGCAGGAAGGCCATCGCGAACAGGAACACCGCGGCAATCCAGTATACCCTCGCGTGTTGACTGAATTGCTGTGAAACGTCCGCTCCGAAGGTCCCGTCGGATATCGCCCTGGTCACGATCAGACCCGTGGCTGTCGATATCAGCAGGGCCGGAAACTGGGTAATCAGTCCGTCTCCAACGGTAAGTGATACGTAGGTATTGGCGGCAAGACCGATGGATTCGCCATGGATTGTCGTACCGACGATCAATCCGCCGATAATGTTGATGGCCGTGATCAGGATACCCACCTTCACGTTCCCCGAGACGAACTTCGAAGCACCGTCCATGGCTCCATAGAAGTCGACCTCCTTCTGCAGGTCGTTCTTCTGCCTTGTCGCTTCCTCTTCGGTCAGTGAACCGGAGTTATATGCCGCTTCGATAGCCATTTGCTTACCCGGCAGTGCATCCAGGGTGAACCGCGCGGCCACTTCGGCTACTCTGGTGGCACCCTTTGTTATTACGATGAATTGCACCGAAATGAGGATTATAAAGATGATAAAACCGATTACCAGCCCCTCGGTGCCGGTTGTACCGACGACGAAGGTAGCGAAAGCCCTGACCATCTTCCCTTCGAACTCGCTGCCCTGGGAAAGTATCAGACGGGTTGAACTGACGTTGAGGGCAAGACCGAAGACGGTCGATACAAGCAGTATGGTCGGGAACACCGAGAATTCGAGCGCCCGTTTCGTATAGAGTACGATGAGAATAATGAGTAGACTCAACACCAGGTTACTGGCCATCAGCAGATCGAGAATAGGCGCCGGAAGGGGTATCAGCATCATGGAAATCACGGCGATTACACCGACGGCCACCATAATGTCGCTCCTTCCGTTGATCAAAGAACCTCTCAACGCTCCGGTAAAATCAGACATATCTTCTTCCTCCCGCTCGGTACACCCTCATCTATGAAACCCTCTCCTGTCCCTTCATCCGGTACACTTCCGAGATGACGATGGCCATGACTTCGTAGTATCTCTCAGGTATCTCATCCCCGATCTCGACTTCCGCATAGAGCGCCCGGGCCAGCGGCTTGTTCTCGATGATCGGCACCTCGTTCTCCCTCGCGATTTCCCGAATCCGCTGGGCCATGTTATCCTGTCCCTTTGCTATCACCGTCGGCGCGTTCATGCGCTCCTGCTTCCATTCGAGTCCGACGGCGAAGTGGGTCGGGTTGGTTACGACTACATCCGCCTCCGGAACATTTCTCAGCATATTCTGGTTGAGAAGGTCGCGCATCCGTTCACGCATCCTGCTCCGAATCAGCGGGTCCCCTTCCATGGTTTTCCGTTCTTCCTTTACTTCCTGCTTGGTCATCTTGAGAGATTCACGGTGTTGCCGCTTTTGAAAAAGGTAATCGGGCAGTGAAAGCAGAAGCATTGCAAGTGCAGATTCGATCAGGATCCGGAATGCAATCCCCGCTATACTGATAAACGAATACTGGTAGGGAGCATTTACGAACTTTATGATCGTACCGATCTCCAAACGTATGTTTATATACGCAATAATACCAATAATCACTACTTTCATGATCGATTTCCAGAAATTGAACAGCGCCTCTCCGGAAAAAAAAGCTTTCTTCAAAAACCGTGAGAAATTGGGCACAATCTTGTTGAAATCAGGAGTGATCGGCTTGGTACTGAATAGAAATCCGACCTGAAGTATATTCGCCAGTAAGGCGGCAGTAAAAGCAATGAGAGCAGGCGGAGCGAAAAGCCGTATGAAGTAGTGAAAGAAAGCAAGTACAAGCTGGGCATCCGTTGTTACGTCTATCTGGGTGGAGAGATTAAGATAATACTTGAGCATCTCCTCCATATTTCTCCACAGGTAGGAAGACAGAAGGCCGATGGCAATAATAGGAAACAGGAGTACAATCGACGATGTAAACTCGGCGCTCTTGGCAACCTTGCCCTCCTCGCGGGCCTTCCGGATCTTGTGCTCCGTAGGTTCTTCGGTACGTCCTTCGTCTTCGGCGGCGAACCACTGAAGGTGTACGGGAAATCGTGAATCGCCGTCCGCAGCCAGAAGTGTTCGATAATACTCCCGGATATTAAATTCGATATTCATACCGACCCTCCCCGTTCCACTTCGGCGAAGAACTGCATGATTTCCAAAAAGCTTGCATCGATTACTCTCGAAAATGCTTCCATCAGAAGCGGCAGAGTGACCATCAGCATCAGGAAGGCCACTCCGATCTTCAGCGGGAAGCCGAGCATCAGCAGGTTCATCTGCGGTGCGGCTTTCGCCAGAAGTCCCATTGAGACGGAGATCAGGAGCAGTGTCCCGAGAATGGGAAAGGATATCACCAGGGCCTGCTGAAAGAGGGTTACCAGGCTGCCGATCATCATATCTACGATACTCTCCTGACTGGTAATCAGGTCAGTCACCCGCATGACCTGGAATGAACGCAGTATACCCACCAGGAAGATCTTCTGGAATCCACCGGTGATCAGAAATACGAACATGGCGATGATGTTCAGAAACTGTCCCATCAGAGGAATCTGCACCTGTGCCATCGGGTCGTAGACCTGTGAAGCTCCGAAGCCCATCTGGAAGGAGAAGTATTGTCCTGCCACCAGAAAAGATGCGTAAATAACCGTGAGAATAAAGCCGATGATGATACCGATGAGCAGCTCCCCGACCATTATAAAGGCGTACTCGAGACCGGTATCGGGTATCGGGTATCCCTGCTCATATATCCATGGAAAAACTATTACGGCCGTAAACAGTCCCAGCCCGATCCTCGCGATCCGCGGTATGGCCGTCGAAGAGATCAGCGGTGCTATACTCAGAAGGGCAAAGATTCTGACGAATATGAGGAGAAAGAGTTGTGCGTTGTCAGCAATCTGCCCTATGAACAATTAGTCTCAGCCTCCCATCTGTGAAATAAGTGCAATGAGATTGAGTGTGTACTGCTTCATCGACGCCAGCATCCATGGTCCGAAGAAGGCGATGCTCGCGAGAATGGCGGCTATCTTCGGAACGAAGGTCAGCGTCTGCTCCTGAATACTGGTGGTGGCCTGAAAAATTGAGATGATCAAACCCACCGTTACCCCGATTATCAGAACAGGGGCTGAAATAATCAGCACCTGCAATACACCTGTCTGCATTATGTAGGATGCCATACCGATATCCATCATCTACCTCCTAATTGAAG
>JBNGED010000322.1:0-3563 GCA_049975605.1 Sediminispirochaetaceae bacterium
CCCCCGCCTTTCCCGCGCCGGAACGGCGGGAGCTCAGGGCCGGCAGGACATTGTCCAGGACCGCCGCTGCGGCGGCCAGCACACCCATGAGTACGAGCAGCCACACCTGGTAGAGTTCCCATGCCCCGGCCCAGGAGATGAGCAGAAGGGCGGCGAAGGCTACCGGAGGGCCGGGCAGGGCCGGCACGATACAGCCGGCCAGTCCTGCCAGGACAAGCAGAGTTCCCAGAACGGACATTGCGATAGAAAATACCATAGCTCATTCTTGCATGCGGGAGCGGGAAACTACAAGGGCTGCAGCGGGAGACCCGGAAGCAGCGCCCGTGCACGGTCGGCCGCGGGAACGCGGGAACGCGGGAACGCGGCCTTCAGCAGGCTCCCTCACCAGCGGTGAAACCTGCCAGGCGAAAGCGGACCGGCGAATCTTCCGGCACCCAAGCTTACCAGCGGTGATGGACCAGCGGCCGGACCTTGTCGCGGTAGAGCCGGTGGATACGGTCAAAAGTCTCCGGGGTGATGGCCGGCAGTTCGGAGGCCTTCACGTTGCTGAGCATCTGCTCCGGTTTCGAAGCGCCGGGTATGATAGTAGAGACCTGTGAGTACATGAGTATCCACCGTATCGCCAGTTGGGCAAGGGTCCCGCTGGGGCAGTCGGCGCATATCTCCTTCAGCTCCTCAACCAGTTCCAGTCCGAGTTCGTAATCGATGCCGGCAAAGGTCTCGCCCTTGTCAAAGGCTTCGCCCTTCCGGTTGAAGTAGCGATGGTCCCCCTTATCGAACCGGGTATCGGCGCCGAACTTCCCGGTAAGAAGACCGCTGGCGAGGGGTACCCTTACGATGATTCCGACATCCTTCTTCGCGGCCTGTTCGAAGAAGAGTTCAGCCGGACGCTGGCGGAAGATATTGAAGATGATCTGCACCGTGGCGACGTTGGGGTACTCGATAGCCTTGATCGCTTCTTCGACCTTCTCAACGCTCACCCCGAGATTGCGGATCTTGCCCTCGCTCTTCAGATCATCGAAGACCTGGAAGATCTCCGGCCTGTAATACACCTCGGTCGGAGGACAGTGGAGTTGGATGAGATCGAGGGTTTCGAGCCCGCTGTTCTTCAGGCTCGTTTCGACATGCGAACGCAGGATTTCGGGGGTGTATCCTTCCGAGATGTGGGGCTCGATCTTCCGGCCGCACTTGCTGGCAACGTACACATGCTCGCTCCGGGAGCGGACTACCCTGCCGACGGCGGCTTCGCTTTTCCCGTCTTCGTACACATCGGCGGTATCGATGAAATTGATACCGCTGTCTATTGCCTGATGAAGTATGCGTTCCGCGTTCCGATCATCGAATCCCGATCCCCATTTACCACCGACCTGCCAGGTACCCAGCGATACCTCCGAGACTTTCAGATCGGTTTTTCCCAATCGCCGGTAACGCATCTCACTCCTCCTTCCTACTTTTCATACAGCTCTCTGCTTCCTGCTGTATCCTTGCGGATATGAAAGTCGAACTCGAGAAACACCATCGTGCCGATAAAGCTGTCATTTTCGAAGCCCGCGGGGCGCCAGTAATCCTCCCACCCATTCTCAATGGTGATCCTGGAAAAACGGCAGCTCAGCATTGAGCTGATCTTTGCGTCCTTTTTTTCAATGTATCCGAAACTGATGAGAGTATTGCCGCCGGTCAAGTCTTCGGTCCGCACCGTGTAGTTGAGCGGAACGATTCTGCTGTCTTCCGGGGCCCTCTCGCCGACATTCACCCAGACGTATTCGAACTCGAGCAGGATCTTCTGTCCCGCAGCGCCGTCACCGCCGGGCTGAAGACGGACATGAACATGCGGCTCAATTGGACTCCCTTCAGCATACGAGTGCGGCAGCTGAACGTTGAAATATGCGTTCTGGAAAAGCCCTTTTCCATCGCGGCCATGGTCGAATCCGTATCCCCATATACCGGTGTAGGAGGGACCCCTCTCCTGATTGCCATACAGGCGAACATGTTTCGGCGGCTGAGTATGCTGAAGCTCACCCATGGTTACCATATCTGCAGTTACCCGTACATCGTCCCACATTTCGATTCTCCTCCTGTTCGTTCCCTGTAATCATAATGCGGAACTCTTCATTTCGCAAAATTTATCCGACGATTTGCATTCCGGGGCGGAAGCGACTACTATTTTTTACAGGTAGAAGCGACGGAGGAATCTAATGAAAACGAACCTGTATCGGGGAAGAACACTGAGTATTATACTCCTCATACTGATATATTGTGTAATAATGTTCCTGGCAGGCTGCGGCCGCCCTGAAGCGGCCGGCGGAGGCGGCGCCCCCGAAGGGGCCGGAACGGAAGAGCCGCAGCCGCTGGCAGTGGAAGCGTTGCGGGTGACACCCGGGCAATTCGTCACTGCAATCAAAACTTCCGGAACCATCGCCGGAATACGGGAGGCTCTGATCGTCTCCGAGACCCAGGGCATCGTCGAACGGGTGGACTTCGAGCTCGGCGAGGAAGTCGAAACAGGTCAGATCCTCCTCAAGGTGGATGATGAGATAGCCGCCCTCAACATGCAGCAGGCGGAAGAGCAGCTGGAGAACGCCCGTATCGACTATCAGAGCACCGAGAACCTCGTGGAAAAGGGAGGGGCCGCCAGGGTGGACCTGCTGCGCACAAGGAGCGCACTGCGGGGGGCCGAAGCACGGTACAAGCAGGCCCGCAAGGTTTTCCTCGACTGCGCCATCAAGTCGCCGATCCCGGGCTACATCACCTCCAAGGAAGCGGCGGCCTCTCTCGGCAACTACCTGTCCCCGGGAATGACCATCGCCAGGGTGGCCGACCTGTCACGAATCCGGCTCGAAGTGTCCGTCGGCGAAGGGGTCGTCGGACTGATCGAAGAGGGAGCTTCCGCACGGGTGAAGGTACCCTCTTCCTGTGAAGAGAAGGTCTTCGATGCCGAGGTGACCGCAGTTGCGGCGGGAAGCAGCCCGGACACCGGCAGTTACATCGTTGTGCTGGAGTGGGACAACGACTGCGGTCCCATGCTCAAGTCCGGCATGTCCGCTGAAGCTGAGATCACCCCCGCCGCCCGAGATGCAGTCCTCATCCTTCCGACCAGCGCTCTTCTCAGCAGGGAAGGACGGCAGGTCGTGTACATCGACCGCAACGGGACCGCCGTACAGAAGGAGGTGGAGACCGGACGCCGGCTCGCCGGCCGTGCCGAGGTCCTCGGAGGACTGGAGGAAGGCGACATCGTACTCATGTCGGGAATCACCCGGCTCTCCGGAGGCGAACCCGTCAATTCCACCATTATCGGGGAAAGCGGGAGCTGGAAATGAACGTAGGCTCCTTCTCCGTACGCAACCCTGTCCTGATAAACATCCTGATGGTGACGATCCTTCTGCTGGGCGCCTTCAGCATTCAGCGTCTGCCGAAGGAACAGTTCGCCGAGGTCCCTTTTTACTGGGCAAATATTATCGTACCCTACCCCGGGGTGGCTGCCGAAGATGTGGAAGAGACCGTTACCGTCCCCATCGAGAACCAGTACAGCGACATCGACAAGCTGAAGAGAATACAGTCGGTCA